>JAFQDI010000171.1 GCA_017416055.1 Lachnospiraceae bacterium | reverse complement strand
GTGATTAAAGTTGCCGTGGAGTGCTAAAATATGTCAATTATTAACCGATATCTGGAAAGAGGAACGATGGGAAATGACACTTGAAACAGAACGACTCATCTTGCGTCCATGGCGCGAGGATGATGCAGAAGATTTATATACATACGCCAGTGTTCCCGAAGTAGGACCACCTGCCGGATGGCCACCGCATACGAGCGTTGAGAACAGCCGCGAGATCATTCGCACGGTTCTGTCCGCGCACGACACCTTTGCGGTATGCCTCAAAGAAAATGGAAAGCCGATCGGCAGCATCGGTTTTCACCGAAACGATCTTGCCCAAACAGACGATGAATATGAGCTGGGCTAGTGGATCGGCAAGCCTTTTTGGGGGCGTGGGCTCATTCCCGAAGCCTCGCGTGAGATGCTTCGCTATGCCTTTGAAGATCTCGGCATGAACCGCATTTGGTGCGGTTATTACGACGGCAACGAGAAATCCCGCCGCGTGCAGGAAAAGCTGGGATTCGTTTATCAACGCAAGACCGAGGGGATTGAAGTGTCACTTCTCGGTGAGGTTCGTACAGGGCACTCCAATCTTATGACCAGAGAGCGTTGGCAGAAGGTGGAGCTCTTCCGCCAGCAGAAAAAATTGCTTGATACCTTTCTCCAAAACGGTGCCATCGCTCAGGCACAGTACGATAAGAGCTTTGGAGACTTGCGCGATCTCATGGAGATGCACGGAGTAGAATGAAATTCAGTTGGTGGACATGATTTATTTGCGAAAACGGATATAAATAAGGAGGTCCCTATGGAATACAGAAACCTGCCCCACGGCAATGAAAAGATCGGAGTGCTCGGCCTCGGCATGGGTGGATTTCACCACACCCCGGCCGATGAGATTGAGGCGATCATCCGCAAGGCAATCGACAACGGCACTAACTTTTTTGACCTCTGCGCAGGCGGTGCGGTGTACGAGCAGTTCGGCAGAGCCATCAAAGGTCGGCGCGAAAAGGTGTATTTGCAGGTGCATTTTGGCGCAGTTTACGACGAGAACGGCGAATACGGCTGGTGCCGCGATTTTGACACCATCAAGAAGACGTTTCTGTGGGAACTTAAGATCCTTGGGACGGATTACGTGGACTTTGGTTTCCTGCACTGTGTGGACGAGGATGAGGACTTTGACAAGCTCATTGAGATCGGTGTGCTTGACTATCTGAAGGATCTGGAGGCGCAGGGCGTTGTCCGTCATATCGGCTTTTCCTCCCATACGCCCAGCGTTGCGAACCGCATCATCGATACCGGGCTGGTGGATATGATGATGTTCTCCATCAACCCTGCCTACGATTTTGAAAAGGGTGACGAATACGGGATCGGCAGCGTGAAGGAGCGCTTTGAACTGTTCCGTCGATGCGAGCGCGAGGGCGTGGGCATTTCGGTGATGAAGCCCTTCTTCGCAGGTCAATTGCTCACGGCAGAGCAGTCGCCTTTTGGTGCGGCGCTCACCCACAACCAATGCCTGCAATACGCGATTGACTGTCCGGGCGTTCTCGTCGCGGTTCCCGGCGTGCAGACAATGGAGCATCTGGATACATTGCTTCACTTTCTCACCGCGACGGGCGAGGAGAAGGACTACTCGGTGATTGGCAACTTTACGGCAGATACCATCACCGGTACCTGCGTATATTGCAATCATTGCCAGCCTTGTCCGGCAGGGATTGATATCGGCCTGGTCAATAAATATTATGACCTCGCGCTGGCGGGGGACACCATTGCGGCGAACCATTATACGAAGCTCTCGGTGAAGGCGGATGCTTGTCTTCAGTGCGGTCATTGTGAGAGCCGCTGTCCGTTCTCGGTGAAGCAGGAGAGCCGGATGGAGGAGATTGCGAACTATTTTTGGGGAAAATAAAGGAGTCTGATCTTGATTACCATGAATCAATATAAATCTGCCTTAATGGGTCTAATTGTTGCTGATGCGCTGGGAGTTCCGGTGGAATTCAACTCCCGCGATTCACTTCGTCAGAATCCGGTCACCTCGATGCGTGCGTACGGCACTCATCAGCAGCCGGTCGGTACGTGGTCGGACGATTCGAGTATGACGCTGGCAACGTTGGACAGTTTGAAACAGGGTTATAATTTGGATGATATGATGGATAGATTTGCTGCGTGGAAGAATGAAAATGAGTATTCACCCCACGGCGATCTGTTCGATATTGGTTTGGGAACGTGGAAGGCAATCGACCGGTGGGTGGAGGACCGCGATGTGAAAACTTGTGGCGGTGACAGTGCGCAGAACAACGGCAACGGTTCTCTGATGCATATGCTGCCGGTGTGTCTGTACGGCTACGAGTGGGAAAAATCCGGTGAATTGTCGGAGACGGAAGTGATTTCGCGGATCCACGAGGTATCCGGACTCACTCATAATCATCTGCGGAGCAAGATTGCCTGTGGACTGTATTACTTTTGCGTGAAAGCGATCTTGGACGGGAAGGGAATCCTTTCTGAGCGGCTGTATATCGGGATGAATCGCGGATTTGCGTTCTATGAGCGGAGCGGGGAATGTGTTCATGAGCTGTGTTACTATGACCGATTGAGGAATCTGACTTCATTTGCAGAACTTGGCGAGGACGAGATTCGCAGCAGCGGTTATGTGGTGGATACACTGGAAGCGGTGATCTGGTGTCTGCTGAACACGGACAGCTATCGCGAGTGCGTGCTAAAGGCAGTGAATTTGGGCGAAGATACGGATACGGTCGGGGCGATTGCCGGAGGATTGGCCGGGCTGTGGTACGGAGACGAGGCGATTCCAAAGGAGTGGCTGGACGTGATTGTGAGGAGAGAGTGGATAGAGGAGATGTTGAGATGATTAATATATTGTTTGTATGCCACGGCAACATCTGCCGTTCCACCATGGCAGAATCTTTCCTTGCCCACCAGATCAATAAATACGGCTTTTCCGACCTTGTCACCGTCGCATCTGCCGCCACAAGCCGCGAGGAGATCGGCAACCCTCCACATTACGGGACTGTTTCGAAGCTTCGCGAGGAGGGGATTCCGGTGGTTCCTCACCGGGCGGTGCAGATGACACGTGCGGACTATGACAAATATGATTATCTGGTCGGGATGGATGATGCGAACATCCGCAACATGACCCGCATTGCGGGCGGAGACCCGGAGGGGAAGATTTATAAGCTGTTGAATTTTGTGGGCAGTGACCGCGATGTGGCGGATCCCTGGTATACCGATGATTTTGATGCGACATTTAGGGATGTTTCGACCGGATGCCGGGCACTGTTGGATTATTGTTTGAATCGATGATGAGAAAATCGGGAATTACGGAAAGTTCGTATGACCCGATTTTTTGCGTTTAATGGTTTTGTCACGTTAAAGTGTTATCATTATGTTACATAATAATTAATTTTTGTTAATTTGACAAAAAAGGAATTGTGTAAATATACATGATTTGGTATACTTTATTCAAACTTTAAGATCGAGGGGGATCGACATGCATAGTCATCAGGCAGTAAAAGCAGTAGTGAATGAAGTGAGAAAAGCGATTAAAGGTAAAGATGAATGTATTTATAAAGCCTTCGCGACGATTTTGGCGGGAGGGCATATTTTGATTGAGGACGTGCCGGGCGTTGGAAAGACGACGTTAGCGATGGCGTTTTCCAAGGCGTTGTCCTTTGACAGCAATCGTTTGCAGTTTACTCCGGATGTGATGCCCGCGGATATTCTTGGCTTCAATATGTATCAGAAGGAGACAGGAAAGTTTGTCTATTATCAGGGACCGATCATGTGTAATTTGTTCTTAGCTGACGAGATCAACCGTACCTCTCCGAAGACGCAGTCGGCTCTTTTGGAGGTGATGGAGGAAGGGATGGTCACGGTTGAGGGTAAGAGCAGAAAGGTGCCGGAACCGTTTATCGTGATGGCGACGCAGAACCCGAAGGGAAGTGCGGGTACACATCTGCTGCCGGAGTCCCAGCTTGACCGATTTATGATCCGTCTGAGTATGGGTTACCCGAATCTGCGTGACGAGGTGAAGATTCTGAAAGGAAAGAGCGGTTCGGCAGATGCGGTGGTTGAGCCGGTGCTTGGACTTTCTGATTTGATCGAGATGAAGGCGCAGGTGGATGATGTCCATGTGAACGATAAGATTTTTACTTATGTGGCAATGCTGTCCCAGGCAACCAGAGAGCACAGTTATATTGAGTTGGGGTTGAGTCCCCGTGGTTCCATCGCGACGATCCGCATGGCGAAGGCATGGGCATTTTTGCAGGGCAGAGATTATGTGCTGCCGGATGATGTGGTTGATGTGTTTATGGATGTGGCGAGACACCGTATCGTGTTGAACACGAAGGCGAGAGTAGCTCATGTTTCGGAGGAGGCAGTTCTGGAAGAAGTGCTGTCTCAGGTAAAGCAACCGGCATCGTATATGCAGAAGGCGGAGTACAGTGTATAGTATTTTAGGGTTTATTGTTGAGATTGTCTTTTTGATTTATCTTGCGATCATGTATGAAAATGAGGCCATTATGCTGCTGGTTTATCTGCAGATGGCACTTTTTGGGATTGGTTATCTGACGGTTCTGTTGCGTATGTTTACGGTCAAGGGCCGACTGAGCATTCCGATCGGAATCTCTGAGGTTGGGAAGGACAACCTGGTGAAGGTGACGGTGGAGAAGAACGGGCCGCTGCCTATGATTCGGATGAAGGCGAAGATCGTGATCCGCGATACGCTCAGAGGCGAGCGCCGATCGGAGTGGGTAACATTGCCGGAGATTCCGCGCGGAGAAAGTGTGTTGGATTGGAACACCCGGTTTGATTCAGCGGGAAATTATGAGGTCGGACTGACGAAGCTGCGTGTCTATGACTGGACCGGACTGTTGTACGGGGATGTATTGACGAAGAGCTTTGGGCGGATTCAGATCATGCCCAAACTTTATGATATTCCGATTGAACTGACCATGGCGGTGAAGAATTTCTACGGGGAGAGCGATGTGCACGATGAGCATGTGGCCGGCCCGGATCGCAGTGAACTGTTTCAGGTTCGTTCCTATCAGCCGGGAGATCGTCTGCAGAGTGTGCACTGGAAGATGACGGCGAAGCAGGATGAATTGATCGTGAAGGATGGTTCACTTCCGAAGTCCTGCGCGGTGGTTGTATTTTTGGATGTTCATCTGCAAAAGAAAGCGAAGCGGATGCAGCAGGCGATGCCGTTTGTTGAAATTGCGGCCAGTCTGTCGTACTCTTTGATGGATGCGGGTTGTCCACACTATGTGGCGTGGTATGATCGTGAGACAGCGGATGTTGCGCGTGTTCGTGTGGATGACGAGGAGAGTTTGTTCTATTTCATCGGTGTATTGATGGGTATTCGCTGGCAGCAGCCGGAAGAAGATTTAGTGCAGATGTATACAGAGAAGTATCGTCAGGAGAGGTT
>JAFQDI010000170.1 GCA_017416055.1 Lachnospiraceae bacterium | reverse complement strand
ATTTTGAGGAAGAGCTGGAGAAGTATAAGCCCAGCAAGGAGATAGAGAGCCTGGAAGATGAGATCGTTCACCGCGATCTTACGGACATGACCGACATTCTGTTGCAGATGATGCAGCAAAACAGCGATAAGAAGGCATAGGAAAAGGACAGGCAATGAAATGTTTTTGGTGTGGAGGCCCGTTGGGCAGCCAGGATAAATGTCCCAGATGCGGACAGGAAGTAAAGATATATAAACGAATCATTCAATTGTCCAACTCGTGTTACAACCGTGGTCTTGAATTGGCTCGCGTGCGTGATATGAGCGGAGCACTGACGTGGCTGCAGCGCAGTTTGAAATGGAACAAGAACAATGTTCCCGCCCGCAACCTGCTCGGCCTGGTCTACTACGAGATTGGTGAGGTGGAGGACGCACTTGAGGAATGGACGATCAGTGCATCCTTTCAGGCCGTGGACAACCCTGCGGTCGGCTATTTGGAGACGATTGCATCGAGACAGGCGCGCGTGGACAACATCAGTCAGGTGATTCGTAAGTACAATTTAGCGATTCGCTATGTGCGAGAGGAGAGCGAGGATCTGGCGATTTTGCAGGCAAAGCAGGTCATCAGCCGCAATCCACGCCATTTAAAGGCGCATCTGTTGCTTGCACTTTTGTATATGAAGAAAAAAGAGTATGCAAAGGCAGAACGGATCCTGCACAAGGCACTCAGGATCGATTCCGGAAACAGCACGGCACTGATTTATCTGAGTGAACTGCGGGAAGTGGCAAGGCAGAGAAGACTCAAATCCATGAAGCGAAAGAGGGAGATCCTTCCGGTCCATCCGGCGGAGGAGGAAGACGCGGTTGCCGGTGATATCCTGATCCCCAAATACAGTGAGAGAACCGGAAGCTGGCGAACCGTGTTTTTGATGGTCACCGGCATTTTGATCGGTGTGGTCAGCACCTACTTTTTGATCTTTCCGGCGGAACGGCGTGATTTGCAGCAACAGGCGAACCAGGCGCAACAGGATTATTTTTCCTCGCTGCAGCAATTACAGGACGAGATTGATCGGCTTGAACACGACTCCGCGGATTGGGAGACAGAAAAACAGGCACTTCTCGAGCAGTTGGCGGCTTATGCCGGTAAGGACACCGTTCAGGCGAAATACGATCGTTTACTGTTGGTCTATGCGTACAAATTCAGTGGTGATGACTATCACGCGATGGAAGAATTGTTGAAGATTGATCCGGAGGGTGATTTGTCGGAGCAGTTTTTGACCGGGTATCAGAAACTGACTGCGGAGTATTCGACCAACGGAGCTTCTAGGCTGTACAATACGGCGGTGACGCTCTGTGAGGAGAGCAAATTTGAGGAGGCTCGGGACAGTCTGCTGATGGTTCTTCAGTGGAATGAGGAATTCCCGGAGGCGATCTTTTTGTTAGGCACCGCATATTGGAATCTCGCGGATCGGGAAAATGCAGCGGTCTATCTGAATCGGGTAATCACCGAGTATCCGGATCATCTGCTTGCAAAAGAGGCGAAAGATTTGCTGGCGACGGCGAACTGAATCGTAGAAAAGAAGACAGATCAGGCACTTATACAAAGGATGAAACCCTTTGCATAGGTGCTTGTTTTTTTGCGAAAAATGGAGATGGATGACGAAAAAGGAGGAATCAACATGGAAGTGCGGCAGGAAAGCTATGTGACGAGAGGCGCGCTGGTTATCCCCATGCCGAGGGAACTGGACCACCATAGCAGCGGTGAGATTCGCGACAATCTGGATATGATGTTGGCGGCGAGAGGAATACGGCGTGTGGTGCTCGATTTTACGGAGACGGAGTTCATGGACAGTGCCGGGATCGGCCTGGTGCTGGGCAAGTACAAGCGTGTGAAATCATTCGGCGGTCAGATGGCGGTCAGCGGAGCGAACGAACGGGTCTTGCGGATCATGCGGATGTCAGGAATTTGCCAGATTGTGAACGTTTACGCGACGACTCGACAGGCGTTGGAAGCAAACCGATAAGGAGGAAAAGAGGATGGATAAGGAAATTCAGGCAGGAGTACAGGAGAAAGTGAGCATAGAGTTTGAGAGTTATTCACACAACGAGCAGTTTGCCAGAGTGGTGACAGCGGTGTTTGTCGCACGGCTAAACCCGACGATGGAGGAACTGGAGGACATCAAGACGGCTGTTTCTGAGGCAGTGACGAACTGTGTGATTCACGCTTATGAGGAGACGGTCGGGAAGATCTTCGTGGAACTGGAGACAAGCAAAAAGGAACTGACGGTTCGGGTGAGAGACTGGGGGCAGGGCATCTCAGACGTCCAAAAGGCAATGGAACCCCTCTACACCTCAAAACCGTCCAGAGACCGTTCCGGCATGGGCTTTACGTTTATGGAGACCTTCATGGACAAAATCAAAGTGACTTCAGTGCCCGGTGAAGGGACGACGGTGGAGATGAAAAAGCAGATTGGCAGTGCCGGTCTGGAAAAGAAAGCGGTATAAAATCGGGAGAACCTGCGTATGGAAGACAATTTGATGCTGCTAAGGCAGGCACACGCGGGGGATAAGGAAGCCAGAGACAAACTGGTATCAGAAAACATGGGTCTCGTCTGGAGTGTGGTTCGCCGCTTTCTGGGACGGGGCTGCGAGATGGAGGATTTGATACAGATCGGCAGCATTGGTCTGATCAAGGCAATCGACAAATTTGATCTGCGCTACGAAGTACAGCTGTCCACCTATGCGGTGCCGATGATCGCGGGTGAGATCAAGCGGTTTTTGCGGGATGACGGGATGATCAAGGTCAGTCGCTCATTGAAGGAACTTTCCCAGAAAGCGAAGACGGCAAGAGAACAACTGAATATCAGACTGGGCAGAGAACCAACCTTGGAGGAACTGGCCAAAGAGGTGGGAACCGGAATTGAGGAACTGGCAGCTGCCATGGAGTCGGATGCGGAGGTGGAGTCCCTGAACCGGACAATCTACCAGGGTGACGGAAACGAGATCTATCTCATTGATCGCTTGGAGGAAGAGGGGAGAGCCGACGAGGCGGTGATTGACCGTCTGGCTCTTCACAAGCTGATCCGTGAGTTGGCACCGAAGGAACGTCAGATTATTGTGATGAGATATTATCAGGAAAAAACACAGACGCAGATCGCCGGAGAACTGGGCATCTCACAAGTTCAGGTCTCCCGTCTGGAAAAACGGATTCTGGCGGCGATGCGAAAAAAAATCAGTTGACGAATAAAAACAGTCATGTGGTTTATACTAATTCCAACTCGAAAAGACCGGAAAATTTCGGTCGGAAGGAGGTATTGATGGAAAAAAAGGTAAACGGTACATGGCTGTTTTTGGTATTGTTGGTGGCGCTTCTGGTTTTTGTCATTGCGCTCACGTTTGCAGATCAGTCGGCAGACAGTTTCAGCGGAGGAATGCTGGTGCAGTCGGCAGTTCAGGCCGGTGAGCAGTGCATGGCGATCCCGGGAGGCGTCCAATGAGCGACATTTTATATCTGAAGCTGGAGAAAATTTCTCTGGTGAAACAAAAAACGGTTTTTCTTGATCAGGTCGCAAAACTTTGGTGCAGCGACAAAGCACTGGAAGAGCGATGCAGGCGAGCGAAAATCTTGGAGATCCAAAGTGATAGCGATCAGCGCTATGTAATGTCCGTTTTGAAGGTAATCGAGAAACTGACGGAGATGGAGCAGGGCATCCGCGTGTCCAATTTGGGAGAGACGGATTTCATTATTGATTACCGACCGGGCACAGGAAGTCCAAAGTGGTGGAACTGGGTGAAGACACTGTTTGTCTGTGTGACCATGTTGATCGGAGGAGCTTTCGCAATCATGACCTTCAACAACGACGGGTGTGTCTCGGAAATCTTTGAACAAATGTATCGGAATGTGATGGGGCGGGAGCCGCAGGGCTTGAATGTGTTGGACATCGCCTACTCGGTAGGCCTTCCGGTGGGGATTCTGGTCTTTTTCAATCATTTCAGCAAGATCAGTTTTTCGAAAGATCCGACACCCATCGAAGTTCAGATGCGTGACTACGAGACTGCGGTTAATGATACATTGATCCAAAATGCAGGCAGAAAGGAATCGGGAATTGACGTATCTTAAATTGGCAGGATTGGCAGCGGTTGGATTTTGTTCCGGAGCAGTGGTGGCAGCCGCGCTGTTTGCCTTTGTGATCACCATTGGTCTGGTGGTACGGATCATCGGAAAATGTCATTTGTCCGAGCGGAGCCACCTGTTTGAGGATTGCATTTCCATCGGGGCGACGATCGGGAATCTTTATTATTTCAATGAATGGAATCTTCCGGGGGGAATGTTCTTCATGGCGGTATTCGGGCTGTTTTCCGGAATCTACGTGGGATGTCTGGTGATGGCCCTGGCAGAGACCGTGAACACGGTGCCGGTCATGAGCCGAAGATTGCGGCTGACAGTAGGGTTGCCGTATCTGATCCTCAGCGTGGCGGTGGGAAAGGCAATTGGAGCGCTGGTTTACTTTGCATACGGATTTGCGTGAGGATAGAGAAAACGGAGGTTGAGATGAAAGAGAAGAAAAAGACAATGCTTTGGGACATGAGCCCGGAGGAATATGAGGCATATGTGAAGGAAGTCACACCTAAACACAGCCTTCCTCTCAATATGCTGAAGGCCTTTATCACCGGAGGAATCATCTGCACCATCGGTCAGGCCTTAACCAATGGATTCCTTGGGATGGGCATGGAAAAGGAGGATGCCGGTACGTGGACACTTCTGGTGATCATTCTGTGCACGGTCATCCTGACCGGATTTAACTGGTTCTCAGAGATTGTGAAATTCGGAGGAGCCGGAGCACTGGTCCCCATCAGCGGATTTGCCAACTCGGTGGCCTCGCCGGCGATTGAGAATCGCGTGGAGGGGCAGGTGTACGGGATCGGTTGCAAAATCTTTACGATTTCCGGCCCGGTGATTTTGTACGGAGTGTTCACCAGTTGGGTGCTGGGGATGATCTACTGGGGGCTGAAAATGCTTGAAATCCTCTGACTTTTTCTTGCAAAATCCTTTCGCAAGGAGTACAATAAT
>JAFQDI010000169.1 GCA_017416055.1 Lachnospiraceae bacterium | reverse complement strand
TGGGTGATGTACTGCTTATATTCAGCCATAGGGAATTCCTCCTGATGATGGTCATGCACGTCAGCATGACATAGTTTTGTTTATTGTACCACCATGTTATACAGTGGTTCAAGTGTGGGAAGCAGCGGGATCCTTGACCTGAAAGAGACAGGCGGAGCATGGTCATCCGTGTTGACGGATGTGGCTAAGCGAGCAGGGACCAAATCGGAACACAAAGAGTGGGTTAATTTAAAGGATTACTTTGACTATCTTCCCCTGCAGATCAATGTGAATATCGGTGAACTGCATCATCTCCATTTAGGACCGAGAGACAGTAACCCAGAGCCGTGGATTGAACAGTTACACGAGGCATTTCGAATCCCGGTACCAGACAAATGCTTCGCAGAGATCACAATACTGAAACGCAGTGATGGGAGCGTATACCACTATGGAATCGAAATGGGGAGGGATCTTCCTGAGCTGAACGGTGAGAGCATAATTACGGATGAATATTGTTATCTGATTGTTACCGGAAAAATGGCCGATGGGAGTCCGTTGAACACAGCCGATGGCCGGAGCATCTGTGGAATTTATCAAATTCCTTATGAAGATGCTTCAGCGAAAACTTCAATCGGTACCGATCAACAGACCACCGTGTTGCAGGTGGAAAAAATGAAAAAGATCGCATCGTTAGAGTCCGGGATGTTCATTTCTGAAGTGAATTATGATGAGGAAAGAGAGCGGTTGGAGCTCGTTTATATCGCGGAGCGCGAGAAGTTTCAGGTGGAACTGATTGCGGTTGACACAAAGACCGGGGAATTGCTTCAGACGTTAACTGCGATTGAAGACCTGAAAGGTGGCTGGGTCGATGATGTTTTTACCGGGGAGAATGCCCTGTTGGTTTCATCGAGTAATGGTGACGGATATTTCTTCACCTTGCTCAGCCGTGAGGAGGATGGTTTCTACCGGAAAGAATTCGAGGTTCCCTTTCCAAAAGTGACGGAGACGGGTTTCCACTCTTCGTGGACTTATCCGCGGTACGGAATGGGTGTGGCTTTTGACGGGGAACGGCTGGCGGTCGCTACCGTGACCGGTTCTCTCGATGAATGTCAGTTCCAGTTGGCGGTATATGAGGCTGGAGAATTGGTGTATCAGGGAAAATATACGAGTAGTTTAGGGATAGGAAGCGATATCTACAGCACAATGAAGCCTCGGGAGAGCATGGCGGTCGAAGTGAACTGGGAGTGAAGATGCCCCGGTTGACAAAATAAGAGAAATGAAGTAGAATATACTTAACCGGACAGCCGGAAGGTGAATGCAACTCACCCGTCCCGGCAAGATGGAAAGCTATTTAAGAAACAGCCGTCCGACCTTTGTCAGAGAGCAGGACGGCTATTTCTTATGTCTGTCGTGATAATTCAGAATAGCAATGATCAAACTGGCAATCGTCAGAAGAACCATGAATTCCTCGTATGTACTCATAAGAACCCCTCCTTCCCGAAAAAACTCGGAACGGATGGTAGCACGTCCCCCGGCTGCCCGGGTAAATATATTCATTTGTGTTTCAATCGGAAATTCTCACGATTGCTTTGTCGAAAGGTAAAAGAAAAATTAGAACGGTGCCGACGATCGTCGGATCTTGGATGTACCCCAGTATAGCACAGATGGAAAAATCTGACAAGGGGGCAAAATCCCCAGAGATTCCGATTGAAACGGCTGACTATATTTGATATAATTATGTCATGGGAAAGATGAAGATGATTGCCCTTTCCGACCAAGAATGGACGAATGTCCGGAATATATCATTCAAGAAAAGAGGACCCACTATGCCGAACAAACCGTTAAATGTGGTCTGGTTTTGTACTGACCAGCAACGCTACGACACGCTGACCTGCACCGGAAATCCGTATATTCACACGCCGAACATGGACCGCCTGGCGAAGGAGGGCGTGATTTTTACCAACGCCTACGCCCAGTGCCCGATCTGCACGCCGAGCCGAGCCAGCTTCCTGACCGGACGTTACCCTTGCGTGACGAAGGCGTTTTACAATGGAAACGACAACTTCTCCAAGGATGAGATCCTGATTACCAAGTATCTGGCAGACGAGGGCTATACTTGCGGTCTGACCGGAAAGCTGCACATGACCGCGGCATCCGGGCGGATGGAAAAGCGCACCGATGACGGTTATTCTGTGATGAAGTGGAGCCACCATCCCCACGATGACTGGGCGGAGGGTGTGAACCATTATCAGACCTGGCTGAAAGAGCAGGGTTACGACTGGAATGAGATCTACGGAGGACGCTTCACGACGATGGCCACCTGGCCGCCGAAGGAGAATCCGAATTTCAGTGGAAAGACGGTCGGTGTTCCTGCCGAACTGCATCAGACCACTTGGTGTGTGACCGAAGCAATCAATTTCATCGAGGATCAGAAGGACAATGATAAGGGCTGGCTGATCAGTATCAATCCGTTCGATCCCCATGCGCCGCTGGATCCGCCTCAGGAGTATAAAGACCGTTTGAAGATCGAGGATATGCCGCTGCCGTTGTGGAAGCCGGGCGAAATCGACAACAAGCCGCCTCATCAGCAGAAGGACTACGTGATCGGAGGTCAGAACGGTGGTGCAGACAGTATCATCGGTATGAGTGACGAGGAGAAGCAGGAGTTCTGGCGTGATTATTACGCAGAGATCGAACTGATCGATGACCAGTTGGGCAGACTGATCGATTATCTGGACGAGACCGGACAGCGTGACAATACGTTGATCATCTTCATGAGTGACCACGGAGAGATGGCCGGAGACCATGGATTGTACTGGAAAGGCGCATATTTCTATGAGGCACTG
>JAFQDI010000168.1 GCA_017416055.1 Lachnospiraceae bacterium | reverse complement strand
GTGGGCTCAGTAATCGTGACGGTACCCGGGTTAGAAGTTGCAGTCATTTCCACGATTGGGTTTTCTGGTGTCTCACCCAGTGCACTGTCTGTAAATTCAAATTTTACAGTCGTTGTTCCGGCTTTTAGCGCCTTGAATGTCAGCGAAATCTCCTTAAATCCCTCATTTTCAACAATATTCTTCAGCGAAGATGCATCTCCCTGGTATTCCAAATAGGTAGGATCATAAACAATATCTCCCATATAGGTAACCAGTGTAGCACCCTCTTCAGTACAGGAAAGAGTCAACGTAAACGTCTCACCAATTTCTACTTCATCTCCAGATACTGAAAACGTACAACTAGCCGCTTTACCAATTAAAGACAACCACGAACTGCCAATTAAGCCTACGACAAGTATCAGCAACACTCCCAGATTAATCCATTTCCTCTTTAAACTTTTCACCTTAATCCTCCTGATTACTGTTCCAGTTCCAGTCTTGATTTTAAGTGCTGTCGAATCATCATCAAATCCATCGTACTGATTGTTCCATCTTTATTTACATCTCCTGCACGATAATTTATATCTGACAACTCCATTTTCTTTTTTAAACACTGACGAACCATCATCAGATCCATCGTGCCGACTTTTCCATCTCCATTGACATCCCCATAAATCAGCACTGTATAGGTATCATACAACTTTCCGTCAAGGTCATATATCTTCACCAATGCTCCGGTTCCAACCACGTCCGAATTTCCCAGTGCAGTAACTCCGTCTGCTTTGTAGATTTCGACAGTTCCATTGGAAATATTCAGTCCGGCCAAAAACGCATCTTTTGTCATCGGATATCCCGTGATACCGGTGATATGATGATTTTCACCAAGAGTATAGTCGGCATCAATAATGACTTCTTTCTTCTCTTCCGTCGGCGGATCGGTTTCTGTGGGTGGCTCCGTTTCTACCGGCTTCCGCTCACCAAGATACTCTCCGTAGCAATATCCGATTCCACCGTTATACTCAATCTTCGCCCAACGGTCAGGTGAAAACTCTCCCAAAACAACCACTTGTTGTCCTTTGACAAGTGTTCCGATTATACCATGAGCGGTTCCGGCTCCACTTCGCACGTACACATCGGAGAGAACATACATTGTAGTTTTTGTCTCACTTTCTGTGCTGTCATCCGACTCCGTACTGTCATCCGGGTCGGTGTCGCCGCCGGACTCCGTACTGTCATCCGGGTCGGTGTCGCCGCCGGACTCCGTGCTGTCATCCGGGTCGGTATCGCCGCCGGACTCTGTGCTGTCATCCGGATTGGTATCGCCGCCGGACTCTGTGCTGTCATCCGGGTCGGTATCGCCGCCAGACTCTGTGCTGTTATCGGGATCGGTATCGCCGCCGGATTCCGTGCTGTCGGACGAGCCGGTATCATCCGGTTCCGTCTCCGGTTCTCTGTACTTTTCCACGGTCAGACGATAGATTTTGGTCGTCTCACCATCCTTCGCGATGACTTCAATCGTGATCTCGCTCCCTTCGACAAGTCCTTCCCCATCTCCTTGAACCTCAAAGGTTGCCAACTCATTACGAGGCACAGCAGTCACAAAAATGTCTGCCTGATCCTCTAAGATAATCACTTTATAGTCAAGAATATCTCCATTAAACTCAGGCGTAAGTGTTCCTGCAGACACACTCAATTCTTTCAGCTCTGCATCTTCTTTCTGGACCAATGTCACCGTATAGGTTCGCTCATCTCCATTCTCTGCCGTGCAGAGGATCGTGTATGTCTGCTCTCCTAAAGCCACGTCCACCATACCGGTCCCGGTGATTACTGCAGTACTGTCCTTCGCTACCGCTTCCAATGCTACCGATGTTGCCAGGGCATCAACCTCCACTACATAGGTATCTGTGTCCATATCAAAGTCTTTGATTGCAACCCCATCCACTGTGATCGAATCCAGCTTATTATTCGGACTTCCGTATTTGGTCGGCTTCTCGCAGGCTGTCTCCGGCATATTGTCATAGACCGGAATATAGAAAACCAAATTCTGCTGCTTTGCCTCTGCATTGTATGCTCGGGAATATGCATGTGCCTCAGAGGCTGCGCCCTGAATATTGGTCATGTACTGATGATTGTAGGTGTTATTCGAGGTAACATTAAACTTTTTCAGATAGAGCGTATTCTGACCACGCGCCACATAATTCGTCGCGTAATACTCTGCTCCACCCAGCAGTGCCTTATATCGGCTATCCCAGGGGCGTCCGTAGGTTTTCTCTCCGGTTCCGGCACCAGCAGCCCACCAAAGGCCTCTCTGGTTTGGTGTCATGCCCGGTACTGCGTATGCACCAACATTGTAATAATTGTAAAGACTCTCATAGCCCACTTCTGTTCCGGTAATACTGGCATTTATGCCCGTGGTTCCGATCTCAATTCGGATCATCGCCGCAAGCACATACGGACTCACCCCGTATTTTTGTGCTGCCTCCATCAATACATCAGCGTAGGAATACGTCGTCTCTCCCTCAGTAAAATCCTGCGCCATAAATGTGCCGGACATGATGGCCTTGACACCATCGATCGTCTGAGCCTCCTGATCGTACGCATGTGCAGCAAACGCAAAAATCATCGAACCATTCAGATAATTTCTCGGATCGAGATAATGTGCCACGATCTCCTCGGAAGCCGTCACCCAATTCGGTCCATCCATCGCGATCCATGCACTATTGTTCCAATCATATGCGCCATCTTCCAACGATTTCCACGAAGAAATCGAACTCGACCAGACAAGGCTTCGTCCCCTTGAACTCTCCTCAGCAAGTACAGTGTTCCAGTCCAATTCCGTATCCACCGCTACAAATTTCCAGTTGGGATACATATCGTACAGTCTCAGCAGCGATTCCTTATAACTCTCAGGAAACTCCTCCAACAAAACTTCAAAGGACGGTAACGCATCCTCCGGAATACCGATATAACTGTCATAAATCAAATAAGAGCTATGTACATATCCGATATCTGTAGATTCTTCAAGCGTGAACCGAATTTGATACCATTTCGATCCATCGCTGGCCATATCTTCTCCGATAATCGTCACAGTGGCTCCATGCTGTAATGTCGCCACCTTCGCATACGATGTACCCGGACCTTTTCTCACACTGACCGGGTCTCCGTCAGATGACACAATCGCACTCCGCTCATCATATGCTGTTGCAGACAGATACAATCCGCCGCAAAACGAGAACGTCAGCACAAGCACTGACAACAACAGCAAGTGTCTCATGTTTAGCTTTCTAACGTATTTCATCCATTTACCTTTCGTCACTCGCAACAATTCATAACCGTTAACTTTTATTATAACGGAAATCCCCATAAATTGCAATTGTTTCCCGCCCTAAACAACTACCTTTTTCTGCCATTTCCATCGATAAATCTATTTTACCTGTTCTGCCTTCTCTGTCAAGTAAAAAGCGCTCCCACTGTTTTGTGAGAGCGCACATTTATCTGCTCTTATTTCGCTTCAATTCCGGACAGATACTTACTGTAATTTCCGGAACTGTTCCAAAGTATCCACTCAGAGTATCCTGCATCATAAACTGCCTGGATCTGCTTGCGAAGTTCAGCTCCGCCGTATTCCAAATAAGTTCCTTCTGCAAGCCAATCAGCTGTAAATGTCTGCATCCAGGCGCGCACGATTGCACAATGCTCGCCGGAATTTATTAGCTCCTCCAATTTCCAGACCGAATCGGTCATCGCACCCTTTACAATCGCATAAGGATCCGTATCGGGATATTTTACACCGTAAATCGGACTGGTATAGTGTGAGGGATATACCATCGGGCAGATATAATCAAGCCATTTTGACAGCTCTGCATAGTCCTGTCCTACATTCCCGGCATCCTCGTTACTGTTGATAATGATACCGTAAACGTCGGCGGATACAAACACGCCCTGAGGAACCAACGTCTTACAAGCCTTCTCCACAAAAGAAGTCACCGCGTCAATACGAACCTGTGCTGCCTCAGTATTATAAATAGTCATCGCTTCATCCACGTAATAACCGGTTCCGCCGTAGTGCTCAATGCGTCCGATGTAGTGGGTAGGAAAACGTACGTAGTCATACTGGATCTCATCAAATCCCATATCTACACATGCCTGACTGATGTCCAGCAAATATTGCTGAACGGTAGGGTTGTCCGGCTCAAGCCAATAATATCCCTGACGGCCGCTAAAGATACCGTCATGATATAATTTTCCACCCCATTCCGCTTTACACCAAAGACTGCAGTCCTGCTTCGCCTGTGCAAAAATATTATCACGGAAAGCTGCAATACGGGCAATCAAATATGCCCCGTGCTCCTTCAACGTATTTAATACTACCTGAAATTGATCCTTTGTAAAGGTACATTCTACGGTTGCTCCCACTTCTCTCGCCATAGGGATGCCCAAGTCCACCGTCAGATTTCCGATATCATCCTTCACATCGATCACTACTGCATTGATCTCCGTTGTGTCCAACAACTCAATGATTGCTTCCAATGTACTCTGTCTCGCCGCTGCTGTCGCGCTCAAATACACGCCCTTTGCTGCCACCGCGTCACGTGTGTCGTTCGCCCACACATCTTCGATCGTCAGCGGTTTCTCCGGTGCCTCTGTGGACTCTTCCGTAGGTTCCCCCGTAGATTCCTCTCCATTACCGGTCGTATCCTCTGCACCCGTCGATTCGTTGCCGGGCTCCTCCCCGGTAGACTCCACCGGATTTTTCCCAAACCAATCCAATCCGTCTTTGCCCTGAATTAAAAACAACAGGCCTGCACATACCAGAAGGAACGCGATCACAGTACATATCACCATAATAATCCGTTTCTGTCTTCTTCTCTTTGCACGATAACCTAATTTTGCTGTTCCTCTGCTCATCTTTCTCTCCATTCCGCCACACCTGACGTGTAGCTGCAATCTATGATAATCTTCACTCGTCTTCTTTTTCCAATGCTCTTTTCACCACATCACAGGTCTTACTGTGCACGCAACGTTCGAAGTCGCAATCAATCGCCTCCAGGCTCCAGCTTTCTCCATCCCAGCTATACTCACAGCTGATAACCTGCGTCATATTGTGTGCCTTGCAGTAGCCGGTAAAAAATTCCTCTGTCGTCTGTCTCATCTTCGCCTCGGCTGTCTATTTTCAAAAATTGTGTAAATTTTTACCTCGTTTATTATAACCCATATCAATCGAAAAGTCAATGCAACCTTATGCGCTGATTAAGTCAAATAAATGGGAGGCGGTTCATCACCGCCTCCTGCGTCGTTATGATATTTCCATTCTCATTCTATCGTCTCCGGATCAAATCCGTTGACCACCGACTCCCACTGATTCCACGTCTCGCGATTCGGTATCCCCACAAAGAATACCTCCCTTTCAGAAATCATCGCCTCAACATTTCTAACCTCTGCATCATAGATATCTTTGTACGGCAGATATCGATCGGTCAAATACAAAATCCGCTGATTAGAAGACCCTCTCAGGCTCTTTCCGTCATTCAGTTCATCCACGTATTCTCCGTCAATCAGCAGATCGGTCAGTTCATCCAGAATTTGATCAATATAACGGTTCTGCATCTGCCGGAGCTGTTCATGCGTATATCCGGTATAAATAATCACACCGAGATCAGCTTTTTCCCGAATCATGCCAAGTAACGTACAAAGTGCTTCCGGTTGAAGAAACGGCTCACCTCCGCTGACCGTAATTCCCTCAATATCCTCCAATGAGAGGATCGCATTCGCGACTGAAGATATCCCGGCGAGAGTTCCTCCGTGAAGCGGACGCGATGCAGGCGACATACATCCTTTACACCGACGCTTACACCCTTGCAGCCAAATTGCGGCCCGCATACCCGGTCCAAGCACCTTTGTATGAAACACCACCTGATGAAGCCGGATATAGTTTGTCATCTGTTATCTCCCCTGATTCTCCGACGTTCCCCTCATTTATTTCAAATTCAGATCCATCGGAACCGATTTTGCACAGTTTTTTTCGTTTCCAAGGCAAACCACCAGACGAAGATTCTGGTCGATCATCACACCGATCTTCCAGAAATCATCACACTGTACCGGTTTGATCTGACAGGTCACCTGTCGCCGATTTGAATCGAAGGTGTAGTTTAATGTCAGTTTCATCGGTTGTCCATTCTCAGGAAGGTTCTGACCAAATGTCTGCGAAGACCAGAAAATGCGGTTATCGCAGTCTTTTCCGTCTGCCAGCTTTACGGTCTCTGACTTATCCAGTTCAAGCTGTGATGTTGCCTCATTCCACCGATAGTAATAGGACGATATAGAGAAGTTTTTGAGCAAACTTACCACCTCATTGCGATGCTCTTTTCGAATTGCATCATTGTACTGCTCTCCTGCACTGTCCATGGAAACAACCTGAACGAAGCCGCAGTAGGGACAGAACGAACGCCCCTCGGTTACGGTTCCACAACAAAGACATCTCTCTTGATTGTTGCCACTCACTTTTTCCGCCATGATATATGTACCTCCATGCTAACAAAACTTCTGCGATCTCAAGCTTCCCGATTATTTGCTCTCCGGTTTCCCGGTTATATTTTCCGCCTGCTTTACCAGCTGAGCAAGCACCGCCCGATAAACTTCTGAAAGAGCATCCATTCTCTCCTGCAAGTTCGAGAACCATTCTTCCATCTCCTGCCAGGTTCGAAGTTGTTGCGATACCAGTTCCATCTCCGGATGATTCTGCGTTGCAATTGAGGCTCCGCCGGAGAACAGGTGATTTTTCATCAGACAATCGGCCTTCACGCTGTTTAACGCATTCAACATTGCCGTCATCTGTGCCTGAACATCCTCGTACTCATCGTTGATCGCCTTGGCTTTTTCCGGAAATTCGGCCAGCTGCTGCTTCGCCTCTGCCAAACGTGTTTTCACCTGCTCGATGGTACGTTCCAATTCAGCCTTCTTCTCGAGGTTTTCTCTCTCCTCATTCTCTAGTGCCCGAATATTCCGCTCAAGGGAAGCGATCTCCGCCTTCAACGCATCTGTCTTTTCCTCTGCCTGATCAAGCTGCGCCCGGGTCACATCGCATTCGCCCTTTAATACAGCTGCCTTTTCCTCTCTGACCGTCAGTTCCGCTTTCAGTTCGTCTCTGGTCTCGGCCATCTCATCCAGCTTCGAATCATTCAGTTCATCAATCTTTCGCGTTAATTCATCACACTCATTTTTAACATTCAGCAGATGACCACGGCGTAGTTCCACTTCCTTATGCGAATCACGCAGTTCACGCTCATACGCCTCATTCTGCTCGATTTCCTTGACTAAGGACTCGATCAATTCCTCATTCTCTGCGAGACTTCCGGTGATCCGCGCAAAATCATTTCGGATACGATCACCAAACTGGCTCACTCCGGATTGGTTGTCCTCATAGACCGTCAGCAAAAGTTTTAACAGATTATATAACTTCTTCAGCATGGCCGACTGATCGTCCACCGCCATTGCAGAAACGTTCGTCACCTGATTATTCTCATATACATCACGGGTCACGCAAACCAACATATCCAAAAGTGCATCAACGGACACCTTTGTACCGGAAAGATTGGTGATACTACCCTTTGTTCTCTCAAAACTCATCACTTAACCCTCCTTACTTCCGTAATGCTTCCCAAAATGGAATAAATATCATCATTCAAGCGGACGCTGCTGCTGTCCACCACATTGTTCGGATGGCGCGGACTCTCGATCACATGCTTGTGAATCGTGATTCGCATGGATCTGTCCAGAGAAAAACCGATTTTGTAGAGTTTATTTTTCGTCAAAGTCAGTTTGGACTTGTACTTCTCCAGCGCCTCGCCCCACTGTGCATAATTCATATCATCGTCAAGGCTGAACGCAAGCAACGGGATCGCCGATGCCGCAAACAAAATGTCCTCGCCAAACTTGTTCTTGATGAAAATGGGCTCATCATACACGACTTCGTCACCCTTGTGGATCGCGTAATAAAACTCTCTGGGTTCGTCTTTTGATCCGGTGGCAATGCCCAGATGATAAGGTGCCAACTGTTTGAAGGACGTGATCTGGTTTGCGATCAGGGCCGCTCCGTAAGAAATCGCCTTCTCGCAGTCTCTGCGGTCATTGATAATGTCGCTGAACCGCCGATCATTCGTCGCTTTTTTGAACTTCTGCTCCACCTGCTCCTGGGTCAGGAAGAAATTGCAGAAACCGCCTACCATCGCGATCTTGAAATTGTCATCGCCATCCACCTGATAACGAATATTATGCTTGTTCATATAGGCGATCATCTCGTCCAGCTTCTCATCTAATACGTGATAGATCACCTGCTGATAGGCCTGCGCCAGCATTCCAAAGGTCACCACATACTCGTCGCGGTCGAATTCGATCTCATAAAATGTATCGTCAATCTCCGAACGGTCAGAAAGTTCGGCAAAATCAAATGCATCCTGGATATCGCGCATCTGATTCATCAGCGCGGTTTCCACCGAATGAACACAGCGGTAAAAGTCTCTGTGGCGGATCAGCTCTTCGTCTGATATTCCAACGGGACGCAGCGCGATCTTCACCACCGCCTCAATGAACGCCATGCCGGCCTTTCCGATAAAGCCCTCCTCATTCAGTCCTGCACCGGAACGACGGAGTACAGATACCTGACTGTTCGACGCCTGCTGTTCCACATCGCAGAGCGCGATATCCAGCGTACCTCCGCCGTAATCCACCAGAAGAATACGTCCGTTGAAATCTTTGCCGGTGTTTCGCTTATAATTGTCCACAAAAAACGCGCAGGCTGCCGCAGGCTCACTGACCAACTCCACACTATCCACGAAGGGGAACGCCGCAAGTGTCTCCTCCAGTGTCACGCGGCAGTCGATGGTCGCAATATCGCTAAACCAAATTTCCGGCACACCGACTACCAGCTTATTGATCCGATTGTCCTCGGTATTATACATGCTCAGGTGATTCTGCAGAATATTGTTCAGATACTCTGCCACCACACGTTTGGGCGTAAACTCACTGTCATATCCTCTGGCGGTGAGTTTAGCGCGGTCGTTCTCCGCCAACATCATCTTAAAGCCCTTATATGTAGTGGTTCCTCTTCGCCCGGTCTTATCTCTGGCGAGCAGACCGAACAACAGGGAATTGTCCGCCTGTCTAAGCACAATGGAATCCTGACAGGGAGAGTGAGCAGCCTCACTGGGAATACACGCCTCCGGCTCTCTGGAGATCAGATTGCCCTGATTGTCATATTTTTCTTTTAATCTGGAGATCACTGAATAAGTGGTTCCGAAATCCAATCCAATATTATACGCCATTTTCTTCTCTCTCCTGTATCGTATTGACCAACTGCAGCTGACCTCGCACTGCCTCCAGTCTTCCATCCTTAATCCGATCTGCCTGAGCCGTCACGGCATCAAAAAACTGTGATGTCCCCGGATATGACCGATACTGACCGGCCCGGTTGTGCTCGCCCACATCCACATGGTTCTGCGAAAGCCGTTCGATCACTCCTCTGCGGATGATCGAACACCTCTGCTGATCTTCTTTCTTTTCACCGTCGCTCACATCCACCAAAAACTGAATTTCGCCCGGTTTTCCTCCGGTTTTCACTTCTCGGTTGGGAATCACTGCGAACACTGCCGTGTTTCCCGATCCGTCTGAGTATGCCATGTGATATGCTCTTCTGGCATCATCTCCCGCAAATCCGGACCGGGTAAGTTCCCATGACTCATCCTCAGTCAGGGATTCATAAATATTTCCTGCCATATTCTGGATCATACCGCACAGATAAAATTCGTTTGCAGCCAACTGCTGACACTCGTTGAGTTGATGCTCGATCTGTTCCAGATGAGAAAGATCCATCCGCATATTCTCCAGATTCATATCGCTCTCATTCTGTGCTGCCCGTCTCAACAAATCCTGCATATTCTGTTCCGCCTGATGAAACAGTCCGTTGGACCAGAAAGCAATGTCTCCATCGTATTCGTAGACGTTTTCGCCCACAACCACTTCGCTGCGATTTTTTTCCGGTTCCTGAAGGTCTTTCATCCTGGCCAAAACCGTGTCGATGCATGCGTGTACCTGGCTTCTTAGCAGTTCAAACTCCTCATTCAACCTCTCCAGTCTGCTCTGCAGAGAAAATGCTGCCGGAAGATTACTCTGTGCAACACCGATGGCCGCCTGATAATCGCCGTTGGTCATATCCACCCGCACAAAATCCGTCGCCATCTGTAAATCTGCAACGGTTTCCGGTTCAAATTTATCCGGGTGAAGTTCCCCGATCCGCCGCATCGTCGCACTCAGCTGATTCGCATAGATCTGAGCGCGGTTGCGCTGATTCTCCTGCGCCTCCACTAACCGCCGAAAACGCTCCGCTGTTTCCTCTGCCAAATCATCGATTTTCTCATCCAACTGATTTGCCCGCCGTGACACATCTGTCACAGAACGCCGAATATCGGTCATTTCCCCTTGCGTTCGCTGCACATATCGCGCAAAATTCGCACGCATCTCTGCATCCAGACTATCGATCCCTGCCAGTAGGCGATTGATCTCCGCATCAAGCTGTCTGCGAAATTCCGCATCGTTCACCGAGGACTGATTTGCCATTCTCTGAACCGCTCTGGCATTCTCTTTCGCTCTGCGGACAGCACTGTCAGCCTCTGCCCTCCTGCGATTTGCCGCCGCGTTCTCCGCCACTGTCCGGTTGTATTCACCGTTTTCCACCCACATCATGTAATCCAAGGTTGACATGTCATTTCCTCGTTTCTGCTTTGGTCACTATCTCTAACTAACGATTATCTCTTCCGGCTCATCGCTTCATTCACCGTATTGCGAATAAAGGCCTGAGGGGTCGGATTCAAATGGCAGTCATCTCTGCGCTCTATCCCTTCGATCTGAAGCCCCTCTGAAGCCATGGACGCATGAACACCTTCCTTGATAATGCTCGCACGCACCTGATCATCAGAAAACACCTCGATGGCATAGGTCGGCTTGTCTGCCTGCTGACCGGAAGATACAACGATAGAAACCGTACTGCCGTTGCCATCTTCATAGACTAACGTATAGGGATTTTTCGCCTCATCGGCGTGATGTCCCGCCTGCTCCAAATTCCAGCCTCGGCCGGCCAGATTATTATGTAAGCGGACTGCCGTATCCTCAACGAAGATGGATCCTACCATCTCCTGACGGGCTCTCTGATCACACTGTTCGATCTGCTGCTCTAAGCGGGCAAGCGACTGTGAAACAACTTCCAGATCCCGCTCATTCATCCGACCGCTTTCCAATTGTTCATAAATTCGGGAATATTCCTGTCTGATACGGGCAAATTCACCGCCTGACCAGTAAGCGATATCATATTCATAGTCCTGTCCGTCTACAGAAAGGACACCATCTTCGCTCTCAAGCTCGTTCAAGCGCTGTTCCACACGAACCGACACATTTCGCAACTGAGTAAGGCGCTCCTCAAACGCCTGATTCATGATCGTCAACCGAGTCAACATTCTGCTGGCGGTCAAAATACTGTTCTGAGACACGATGGTAGCCGCAGAAAAGTCTCCCGCAGCGATATTTGCATTGACCGAAGCCTGCAATGCTGCCAGCGACGCATATTCACCGGGCATAAATCGCTCCGGATCAAGTGCTCTGATCTGCTCCATGAAACGGTCCAGTTCCTCCTTGATTCGATCTGCGCGCTCTTTTCCCTGCGCAGTCTGTGCAAGAAGTGCCTGGAATGCCTCATTGTATTGTCTCGCCAGTGCATCCACACGGCTATCTGCACGGTCCAGTTGACTGGAAGCCTGTCTCAAATCCTGCTGAAGCGAGCTGATCTGTCGGTCAAACTCTGCTCCTCTCGTCTGAACCTCCGACGCAAACCGATTCCCGGCTGTTCTGAGCGTGTTCCGGTATGCGTTTGACATCGCATTGATCGCCTGATTCACCGCCTGTCGGTTTCTCTCCTGCTCTACGATGATCTCGCGTCTTCTCTGTTCTGCTGCCTGCGCGATTCGTCTCGCCTCTTCCTGCCTGCGAATCACATAAGCATTCGTCTCGGAAACATTCTGACGCATTGCCTCC
>JAFQDI010000167.1 GCA_017416055.1 Lachnospiraceae bacterium | reverse complement strand
GTGTCCCATGACAGTATCCGGTGAGATTCCCTTCACATTGGTTTTCGCCACATAGTCTGCATCCACGTAACAGATAAACGCATAGGCGGGATCATTTGCCAACGCCTCTTGGAACTTATCGTAATTCTCCGCGCGAACCGCCTCATCGGCGCTCTTTCTCGCCTCGGTCAAATACTGATCCACCAGCGCGTTGGAGTATCCGGAATAGTTGGCACCTTTGTCTGTACCAAATACCTTGTAAGTGTGATCATCCGCATCGAAAGGACTTCCCCAGCCGATGAGATAAGCCATCTGTCCACCCCAGTCTACCTGCGCGGGAACCTCCACAGTACAGTCGATACCGATGGTGCGAAGCTGCTGTGCCGCCGCCTGCGCAATTTCCAGACGAACCTGATCGCCCGCTCCTACACTGAGCACGAAGCCAATCTTCTCACCCTTGCGATAGTAGAAGCCGTCCTGCCCCTTCTCACAGCCGGAAGCCATCAGAATCTGCTCAGCCTTCGCTGGGTCGTAGGAATATTTCTCCACATTTTCGTTATTGTATTTATTTCTCTGCAAGGGGCTGTACGCCACCTCGCCATGTCCCAGAACCACCGCGTCCAAAATCGCCTGGCGGTCTAAAGCAAAACAGATTGCCGGAATAATATCCTTATTTGCGGTCCAGTATTCATTCCAAAAATTAAAGAGAATACCGCGGTAATCGGAGGTTTTCATATTGTACACAGTATAACCGCTCTTTTCGACAAACTTCTCCGAATCCTTCGGTGTCAGCAGTGCCAAATCCAACTCCCCGGTCTGCATCTGCATGGCCTTGGCATTGTCATCGGTCACAATTTTAAAGATGATCTTGTCAATCTTCGCTGCGCCCTTAAAATAATCCGCATTCTTCACCAAAGTGATGGCCTGTCCTTCATCCCAGCTCTCCAGCTTGTAGGGACCGGTGCCGACGGGACTCCGGAAAAAGTCGGAGGTCTGCATATCCTCGCCTTCCAAGAGATGCTTCGGCAGAACCGCCATGGTCATATAGTCCAGAAAAGCCACATTGGGAGCAGCCAGCTTGAAGGTAATGGTGTGCTCATCCACAACCGTGATCTCCTCAACGTCCTCATAGTTGGCTGCGTTCTCAGAGCCGTTCTCCGGGTTCATGATCGCCTCAATGGTGAACTTTACGTCCTCCGCGGTAAACGCTTTGCCGTCATGCCACTTTACATTTTCCTCCAGATAAAACGTATAGGTACAGGTCGCATCGTCAAATTTCCAATTCTTCGCCAGCGCAGGAACTACCTGATTGTCACCATCGTGAGCCGTCAGGCCGTTAAAAATCAAAATATTGATCTCACCGTGCTCGTCCATCGCCGGATTGATCCTGGTATAATCACCGCTACCGTAAACCAAGGTGTTGTCGTTATTCTTTCCACCGCCCGCACAGGCTGCAAGGCTTATCAACATGACCAGTACAAGTACAATCACAAACATTTTTCTTATGTTTCCCATTCTATGTCCTCCTAAACTGTCAGATAGTTACTTTTTTCACGTAGCATGGTTATTTTACCAAAGAAAATCCCCCACCACAAGCCGGGTGGGGGGATAAAAATTTCTACTCTTTGCTGACTCTGACTTATTTGCTGACCAGTGAATCAACTATTCCACCAGCCCATACTTCACCTTGATCCGGTCCAGCTTTTCCAGCATCGGTTCCGCCGCGAGGAAAATGCAAATCACCGTCGCACACGCGTGGATCAAATCCATCGGCAGGCCTGTCACATAATAGCCAAGAAGCATTTCCCAGTTCACACTCTGGGCATTATACATCAATGCAGCCGCCGGATTCATAATGCCTCCGTAGATAATCACTGCCGAAAAGGCTCCAAAGGTGGCAAGACTGCCACGGTTGCGTCGAAGAAGCCCTTTCCTAAAACACACCCCTGCGAGAAATCCGATTATACCCATGCTGAACATCTGCCAAGGCATCCACGGTCCTTGGGAAAATAACACATTGGATACCATCATGGTAACCGCACCAACCAGAAATCCTGTTTCTCCGCCGAAAGCCACGCCTGAGATAATGACTAACGCCAGAACCGGTTTAAATTGGGGCAGCATAAAGAACACCGCTCTTCCTGCCACACCGATGGCACACAGCACCGCAATGATCACCAGTTCTCTTGCCTTAGGTCTTCTGCTTTCAAACACGAGCACAAATGGCACCATACATTCTGTGAGCACCAACAATGCAGTGATGTTATAGTATCGGTCTCCCAGATAGAAAACTCCTGCAAAAATCGTCAGCGGAATACACAAAACGATCAATATCGCCGCCACCAATGTACGCTTACTCAATTTTCTTTGCGCGGCCGGTATCTGCAGCATGGCAGATGGTGCGCTTCTGCGCCCAATCGCAGCAATAAATGCCCCCAGTGAAGCAATCAAGACGAGATAAAGGGATAACTGTTGCTTTCCCACTACACTGACACCTTCCTTGTTGATAACGTCGGAAAGATCTGTAATACCGGTCGCATAGAAAAACACGGAAAGTGCAACCGCCAGCGATACTCCTGCAATCATTTTTCTCCACAACGGCAAGGGCTTCGGTTTATAATTGACAGCAGTTTCTTTCGGTTCCGGAAGTGCCTCCACTTTCGGTATTTCCGGCTCTGTCGGCAGTTCACCGCCGCAGCATTCGATAATATCCGCCACTGTCACCGCTTTATGAATCAAATGCCTTGCCATGCGATTAGCCGGAGTGGTATAGAAGCTGTTTCCGGAAAAGAACTCTCCGGGAGTTCCCTCCGCAACAATACTGCCGTCAAAAAACAGGCCGCATTTGTGAGCATACTCAGCGCAAAAAGGCACATCATGACTCACCATCAGAATAGTCACCCCTTGGGCGATAAGTCTTCGCAAAATCAAGGCAAAAGTCACCTTAAACTCTGCGTCAAAGCCTTTGGTCGGTTCATCCAGAAGTAAAATCTCCGGAGTCGTCAATAGTACCTTTGCCAAAGCAGTTCGCTGTTGCTCACCTCCGGACAGATCATAAGGGTGCCGATCCAAAAAGCTTCTCAGCCCACAAAGTTCCGTAATCCGGGCAACCTCCGCATCCTGCGTTTCTTTCGGAATCTTCTCTCCACGAAACACTTCATATAAGTCTTCCCGCACCGTGCGTTTCACAAAAAGAGTCTGGGGATTCTGCGGCAAATGTCCCAGCTTGCCATACAATCTCACATCCCCTCGATAGGCTGTCCGTAAACCGGAAATCACTTTTAATGTGGTAGATTTTCCGGCACCGTTTCCTCCCAAAATGGCATAAAATTCACCTTTTCTAAGGGTCAGAGAAAAACCCTTTACCACATCAGGACTATCCTTTTCATAGCGGAACCACAGATTATCACACTCCAGAGTGGCTTCTTTTGAATATACCGGATAAGTTTTTTCGGAAAGAGGTAAAAGTGGTTGTTCAGCTGCCCTTCCGGTCAGGAAATTACTACCATCCCGGATGGTCATCGGACAGTCCAATTTCGTATCCACTGCTGCCCACACCCGCATGGCAGTGGGCATGGCGAGGAACATTCCGCTTCCCTTATCTTTTAGCTGCAATCCGACCTTTTCCGGCTTGTCGTCACAGATAATCGCACCCTCATTCATCACAATCACTCTTGTTGCAAAGGGAAACGCCTCTTCCAGACGATGCTCCGTCAGAATGATCGTTGTACCCAATTCGCGGTTGATTTTTCCCAAAAGGGCTAAAAAGTCAGCCGCCGCAATGGGATCAAGCTGGGCGGTCGGTTCATCCAACACCAATACACTGGGTTGCATCGCCATCACTGAGGCGAGACTCAATAACTGTTTTTGACCACCGGACAGCTCTGTCACATTCTTGTAAAACCAATGTTCAATCCCGAAAAACGCCGCAATCTCCGCAACCCTGCGACGAATGGTCGGAGTGTCGTAGCCCAGACTTTCCAATCCGAAAGCCAGCTCATGCCACACCTTATCGGTAACCACTTGATTTTCCGGCGATTGCATGACAAAACCGATCTGCTTGGCCTGTTCCCTTTGAGAAATCTCATACAATAATGTTCCCCGGAAATAAATCTCTCCCGAAAACAAACCGTGAGGTGCCAAACAGGATTTCAAATGTCGCAACAAGGTAGATTTTCCGCAGCCGGAAG
>JAFQDI010000166.1 GCA_017416055.1 Lachnospiraceae bacterium | reverse complement strand
GCTGCGCTGAAAAAGAAAGGATATAATCCGATTAATCAGGTGGTTGGGTATATTATGTCCGGAGATCCCACATATATTACCAGCTACGATAATGCCCGCAGTCTGATTATGAAAGTGGAGCGGGACGAGTTGCTGGAAGAATTAATGCGGTATTATGTCGAAAATAAACTGGAAGGATGTCCATATGCGTATCATGGGACTGGATCTGGGGTCCAAAACAGTAGGTGTTGCAGTCAGCGATCCCCTTGGGATTACCGCTCAGGGAGTGGAGATCATTCGCCGGGAGAGTGAGGACAAGCTTCGCCGTACATTAGCACGGATTGAAACCTTGGCTAAGGAGTACCAGGTGGAGAAATTTGTGTTGGGATACCCGAAGCACATGGATAATACAATCGGAGAACGCGCACAGAAATCGGAAGCCTTTAAAGAGAAGCTCGAGCGACGAACAGGGCTTCCGGTTATTTTATGGGACGAGCGGTTGACGACCGTTGCGGCGGACAATGCGATGGATGAGGCAGGGCTCTCCAGAGAGAAAAAGAAAAATTACGTGGATATGATTGCAGCATCGCTGATTTTGCAGGGATATCTGGATTCGCTTGCATTTGCGGCGAAAAGAGAACAAGAGGTTTAGTATGGATGAAGAAATTGTTTTGACCTCGGAAGACGGGGAAGAAATCAGATTTTATGTAATTGAAGAGACTAGAATTGGCGGCTTGAACTATTTACTGGTATCTGATTCACAGGAAGACGACGGTGACGCGTACATTCTGAAGGATACGTCGGGCAGTGAGGACAGTGAAGCACTGTACGAGATTGTGGAGGATGACGACGAACTGGAGTATCTGTCAAAGATTTTTAATGAGTTGTTGAGCGATGTGGACATGGAGATTGAGTCCTGAATCAGAGACACCTTAAATGAGTGAGTGCCGTCCGAGAATGGAGGTGCGAGTAAGTTGATTAACGAAACAGAACCCAAACTGCAGATCATTCCGCTCGGCGGTTTGGAACAGATTGGTATGAATATTACTGCCTTCAGATATGGAGACAGTATTCTTGTGGTGGATTGCGGATTGAGCTTTCCCAGCGATGATATGCTGGGAATAGATTTGGTAATTCCGGACATCACGTATCTGGAAGAACATTTGGATATGGTGAAAGGCTTTGTGATCACTCACGGCCACGAGGATCATATTGGTGCATTGCCCTATGTGCTTCAGAAGATTTCGGTTCCGGTATACGGAACGAAGCTGACAATGGGCATCATTGAAAACAAACTAAAAGAACATGACCTGGCCAAGTCCGCGAAGCGGAAGGTGGTAAAGTATGGCCAGGTGGTTACCCTTGGTAACTTCAAAGTAGAATTTATCCGTACAAACCACAGCATTGTGGATGCCTGTGCGTTGGCGATTACGACACCGGTTGGAACAATCGTGCATACCGGCGACTTCAAGGTGGATTACACTCCTGTGTTCGGAGATGCAATCGACCTCCAGCGATTTGCAGAGCTGGGAAGAAAAGGCGTGTTGGCGCTGATGAGCGACAGCACCAACGCGATTCGTGAGGGCTTTACCATGTCCGAGAAGACGGTGGGAAAGACCTTTGACAACCTGTTCGCGGACAATGTTGACCGGAGAATCATTGTTGCTACCTTTGCATCCAATGTTGACCGTGTTCAGCAGATTATTAACACCGCCAGCCGTTACGGCCGCAAGATCGTGGTGGAGGGCCGCAGTATGGTGAATATCATCGGCACCGCCGGAGAACTGGGCTATCTCCAGATACCAGAGAATACCCTGATCGATATTGAGCAGCTGAAGAATTATCCGCCGGAGCAGACTGTGCTCATCACGACCGGAAGTCAGGGAGAGTCCATGGCGGCTCTGTCCCGCATGGCATCTGATATTCACCGGAAAGTATCGATCAATAAAAATGATACGATCATCTTGAGTTCCACGCCCATTCCCGGAAACGAGAAGGCGGTGGCGAAGATCATCAACGAGCTTTCTGCAAAGGGAGCGAAGGTGATTTACCAGGATACCCATGTTTCGGGACATGCCTGCAAGGAAGAACTGAAACTGATTTACTCCTTGGTGAAGCCTCAGTATGCGATTCCGGTTCACGGTGAGTACCGCCACCTGCAGGCGAATGCGGAGATAGCATTGTCCATGGGCATTCCTGAAGAGAATGTGTTCATTATGAATACCGGAGATGTGCTCGAGTTTAGCGATGAGAGCGCAGCCGTTGTCGGCCATGTGCAGACCGGAGGCATTCTGGTGGATGGCCTTGGTGTCGGCGATGTGGGAAATATTGTGCTTCGTGACCGCCAGACGCTGGCAAAGGATGGTATTATTATTGTCGTGATGACGATCAACCGATACACCTGCACCTTGTTGGCGGGGCCGGATATCGTGTCTCGAGGTTTTGTATATGTGAGAGAGTCAGAGGATCTGATGGATGAGTCCCACGCGGTGGTATCCAATGCAGTTGATGTATGCTTGTCTCAGGGCATCTGTGACTGGGGCAGATTAAAGACCGTGGTTCGGGACAACTTGAGTGATTTCCTTTGGAAAAAGATAAAACGCCGCCCGATGATCATTCCGATCATCATGGAGGTGGATCTGTAACAGCGTATCGGAGGTTAGCCGATGAAGCAGAAGACAAAGAAACTCAGAAAGAGTCGTCCGATTAATTTTCTGCAGCGATTGATCCAAATGGGTCTTCGTCTGGTGTTTTTACTCATCCTCAGTATGTTGATGTTCACTGCGGGAAAGCAACTCTATGAGTTCGGGTATGACTTGTTTGGAGAAAAGCCGGATGACGGGGTTGAGATCACCGTGGAGTTTTCCGTGGAGGTGGGAGAATCCGCTAAGATGGTTGCGGCCCGGTTGAAGGAAAAAGGATTGATTTCCAACGAGGCAGTTTTCCTTGCGCAGAAATTCCTCTATGAGAAAGATATCTACGCAGGAGTCTATCAGCTGCATAACAATATGACTACTCTGGAAATACTCGATGTCCTATCGACACCGATGGAGAGCGCGAAATGATTCTTGATGAACGAACGATAACCTATATTAATTCCCTGGAAAATGGTGACAGCCCCTTTGTGCAGGCTGTCGCCAAGGAAGCCAGGGATTCTTTTGTACCAATCATCCGAAAGGAGACAGCCAGCTTGCTTAAGACGCTGGTTGCGATGAAGCAGCCGCTTCGGATCCTTGAGGTCGGTACGGCAGTTGGGTATTCAGCCCTTCTGATGGCAGAACATATGCCGGAGGGAGCCCATATTACCACGATAGAAAAATATGAAAAGCGAATTCCCATTGCCAGGGAGAATTTTGAGAAGGCGGGGAAGTCGGATCGAATCACGTTGATTGAGGGCGATGCGGCCGAGGTGATGGATGGTTTGGAAGGACCTTATGATTTTATTTTCATGGATGCGGCGAAAGGACAGTACATTCATTTTCTGCCGAAGGCATTACGTCTGTTGGCGGTCGGCGGGGTCTTGATTTCTGACAATGTACTGCAGGACGGAGATTTGATTGAGTCCAGATTCGCGGTGACCAGAAGAAACCGGACAATCCATGCACGGATGAGGGAATACTTGTATGAACTGAAACATCGGCCGGATCTGCAGACGGCAATTATTCCGATAGGAGACGGTGTGACAGTGAGTGTGAAGCTTTCATAGGGAGAGAACAGAGATGAAAAATCGATTGGAGAGACTGCCGGAGCTGTTAATCCCGGCCAGTTGTCTGGAAGTGTTGAAAATTGCGGTGCTTTACGGGGCCGATGCGGTATATATCGGAGGAGAGGCTTTCGGACTGCGCGCGAAAGCGAAGAACTTTTCGTTGGCGGAGATGCAAGAAGGTGTTGAGTTTGCCCATGCTCACGGTGTGAAGGTTTATGTGACGGCGAATATCCTAGCACACAATGATGATTTATCGGGTGTGCGTGTGTATTTTGAAGAATTGAAGGCAGTCAAGCCTGACGCGCTGATCATCTCTGATCCTGCCGTGTTTACCATTGCGAAGGAAGTGCTGCCCGAGATGGAGATCCACATCAGCACACAGGCGAACAATACTAACTATGGAACTTTTTTGTTCTGGCACCGTCTGGGCGCAAAGCGTGTAGTGACAGCACGAGAGTTGTCACTGGCGGAGATCAAGGAGATTCGTGAACATATCCCGGACGATATGGAGATTGAGTCCTTCGTTCACGGAGCGATGTGCATTTCTTATTCCGGCAGATGCCTGCTCAGCAGCTTTATGGCCGGACGAGATGCCAATCGTGGTGCCTGCACGCATCCCTGCCGTTGGAAGTACTCCGTGGTGGAGGAGTCCAGGCCGGGTGAATACATGCCGGTGTATGAGAATGAGCGAGGGACCTACATTTTTAACTCCAAGGATCTGTGCATGATTGAACACATTGAGGATTTGATGGATGCGGGCATTGATAGCTTGAAGGTGGAAGGCCGAATGAAGACCGCACTGTATGTGGCGACGGTGGCGAGGACATACCGAAAGGCTCTGGATGACTATGCGATTTCACCGGAGACTTATGCACAGAATATGGAGTGGTACAAAGCGGAGATTGGCAAGTGTACGACCAGAAAGTTTACCACCGGATTTTTCTACGGAAAGCCGGATTCAGATACGCAGATCTATGACCATAACACCTACACGCAGGAGTACGTTTATCTGGGGATTGCCGGCAGGGCGGACAGTGAGGGTCGATTCCGGTTGGAGCAGCGAAACAAATTCACGGTCGGAGAGGTGATTGAGATTATGAAGCCGGACGGACAGAATATCCGCACGGAAGTGTTGGGAATTTGGGACGAGGAAGGAAATGTACAGGAGAGCGCACCTCATCCCAAACAGAAACTATGGGTGAAACTGGCAGATCAGCCTGCTGAGTACGATATTCTCCGCCGCCGGGCGTGAAGAGTAGGAGAATGAGATGATATTTCTGATAATGATGATCGGATGTTTGATTTACTTTGCAGTGCTTGTGGCGCTTGCCGGGATTAGTTCCCCCTTTGCTTGGTTCTGGCCTGTGATGGCGGTTTTGTTCGGTCTGCTATATGGATTTATCACGTTAATCAAGCGAGGTGTCATACGTCTTAAATTACCACTGTGGCTAAAGGCAGGTTTTTGGACAACGACGGCCATTGCCGGAGCATTGGTTCTCCTGATTGAAGCAATGGTACTGTTTGGGATGTTTTCTCAGGCATCCCCGGACGATCTGGACTACCTGATCGTACTGGGAACCTACGTGGATGGAGATCAACCTTCGGAGTCGCTGGCTCATCGCCTTGACAAGGCGATTGAATACATGGAGATGAACGAAAAGGTCGTTGCGATTGTAACGGGAGGAAAAGGGACGGCAGATCAACCTTCGGAAGCCTATGTGATGGCCAACTATCTGTTGGACCACGGGATCAAATATGACCGGATCATGCTGGAGGAAAAAGCGACCAGCACTAGAGAGAACTTGATCTTTTCTTATGAGTTGATCGGAGACAAGGATGCCACGGTTGGTATCGTGACAAATAGTTTTCATGTATATCGCGCGATGGCATTGGCGGACAAACTGGATTTCGATGGAGCGGTGGGGATCGCAGCACCGTCGGACAAGTTGTTGCTGCCCAGTTATATGGCGCGGGAGTTTTTTGTGATCATCAAGGAAAAAATAATGGGATATATTTGAAAGGCCTGTATAGGCCTTTCCTTTTTCGACGATAATGTAGATATTAAAGTCGAAAGGAGAGATTATACATGCCCAAAAAAGAAAATATTCCTGATTTATCGAATCTGACTGAGGAAGAAAAGCTTAAACTGGAGATTGCGGAGGAGATTGGTGTTTTTGACAAGGTGATGAGCACCGGTTGGCGGTCTCTGTCTGCAAAGGAATCCGGTCGGATCGGCGGGTTATTAGCCAGAAGACGAAAGGCAGAAAAAGTCGAAACGCAGTGAGGAGAAGATACAGAGGATGGAAAAAGAACGCACGACAGAGGTGATTATCATCGGAGCATCGATTTTCGATGTGCCGGCGGGGCCGGTAGATTCAACGGTGTTTATGAAGGGTTCACATCCGGTGGATGCGATTCGGATGCATCCGGGCGGAGATGCTTTGAATGAAAGCATTATTTTATCCCGACTTGGCCACAAGGTTCATCTGATCAGCCGGGTCGGCGATGACATGGCAGGGAGAATGATTCTTGATCTGTGCCGTCAGGAGGGAATCAATACGGAAGGAATCCGGCAGATTCCCGGGCTGGATACCGGGATCAATCTGGTGCTGGTGGAAAAAAATGGTGAGCGCAGTTTTGTGACTTCCGCAAGCGGAAGTTTGAGAAAGCAGTCTCCGGCAGATGTGATTATTGAGAGACTTCCGAAGGCGAAGATTTTGATGTTGGCAAGCATCTTTGTCTATCCGGAGTTTACCGTCTACGAGATGGAGCGTATTTTTCGCGAGGCAAAAGAAGCCGGGTATGTGGTCTGCGCGGATATGACAAAGTGTAAAAACAGGGAAACACTCGAAGATATTGCACCTGCACTTAGATTTGTGGACTACATTTTCCCTAACTTGGAAGAAGCTGCGATGGTGAGTGGACTGACTGATCCGGAGGAGATAGCGAAGGCCTTTTTGGAAGCCGGGGTGGGAACCATTGTGATGAAATTAGGAAAAGAGGGATGCCTCATTGGCACCGTTCATGAAAAGACAGTAGATTACATTCGCGTTCCGGCATTACCGGCCATCCACGTGGTAGATACCACCGGGGCGGGAGATACCTTTGCGGCAGCGTTTCTGAGCGGATTGTTGGAAGGAAAGATGCCGAAAGACTGTGCAAGATTTGCAAATGCGGCGGCCGCCGTGACAATCAGTCAGTTTGGAGCGACCACCGCATTGAAGAACAGAGAACAGATTACGGTGCAGTTGTAGTCAGGTACTGGGTGCCTACATAGTAGATTTCACCTTCGTAAATAATCTGACTCCAGTAGTATTGATAGCCCACTCGGGTCAGGGCAGTACCTTTGGGGGCTACAGCGATAATTTCCGCATCGTTATAAGGCTCTTTGCGAATGTTCAGGTCTGCGGTCGTATAAACGGTATCATTTATGGGATCGAAAGTGTAGACAAATCGGTCGTCCGTGGAGGGGGCGTTCGTCGGAGGTACTTCAATTGCAGCGGTAGTGCCTTCCGTCTTTTCTTCGGTCGGTGCTTCCGTAGGCTCATAAGAAGACTCTTCGGAAACAGAAGGGGCTTCGGTTTCTTGATCATTATTTTCGACCGTGCCGAAAGGATTCACGGTCTGAGTCTGTTTTGCGTCAGTGGACGTGTCATCGGTTTTTTTGTTCTGACAGCCTGCACAGGTAAGGAGCAGTGCTCCAATCAGGGTGATGCAAAGAAAACGTCTGAAATTCATAGAATGACCTCCTTAAGTGTATGTATTGTTAATCATTTAAAAAGAGCTCTGTGATTGCGCATCCTGCGCAAAGGGAAGAAGATGGATTAATTCACCGGGTAAATGCCGAATTCGTATCCCTGGGCCCTCACGGCATCAATCCAATCGCCGAGGATCGCGGTGTTGGTAGCAGAGACGGCATGGAGGAGATAGATTGCTCCGGGATGTAATTCACCCAGACACATATTCATTGCCTCGGTCGGATCCGGCTGGGCATTGACGTAGAAATCACGGTAGGCGAAACTCCAAAATACGCTACGGTATCCCAATGAATCCATCAGTTCCAGAGATGATGTACTGTAGGTGCCGGAAGGGAAACGGAACAGCTTCATCTCATAGCCGAATTGGGCTAAGACTTTGTTGTGCAGATTCATGACATCAGCGGTTTGCTCATCAGAGGATAGCGAAGGCATACCGTCTGCGGGATGAGAGGTGGAGTGATTTCCGATGATATGGCCTTCGTCAATCATTCTCTGAACAAGAGTGGGGCACTCATTCACAAACTGCCCGGTCAGAAAAAAAACAACTTTGACATTTTTTTCCTTTAGTATGTCCAAAATAGCAGGTGTGAACCCGTACTCATATCCCTCGTCCATCGTCAGATAGATGACCTTTTGGGAAGTATCCTGAATGAAATCAGCATACTGTCCCCAACGATTTTGATAGCTATACATGGCAAGAGGGACATTTAGGGCATCGCGTTCATTGCGCACATATCCGAAAGGCCGGGACTTAGTGTAATCGGAAGAATCATCTGGTGCGGTTGATGTACTTGGAGCGGAAGTGCTCAAAAAAGCCGATCCGGCATAAAGGATTTCGCCGTTATAGTCGATCTGGCTCCAATCCGCATGGTAGCCGATGCGCTTCAGGGGCGTTCCTTTGGTCGCTACCGTGACGATCTCAGCGCGGTTGTCGGGTCCTCTGCGGACATTCAAATCAGCAGTGGTATAAACCGTTTCGTCCACCGGCTGGAAGGTATAGCCCGAAGGAGCTTCGGTCGATTCTTCCGTCGGAGCTTCCGTTGAAATTTCAGTCGATTCTTCCGACGATTCCTCAGTCGGAACTTCAGTCGGAATTTCAGTCGATTCCTCAGTCGGAACTTCAGTCGGAATTTCAGTCGATTCCTCGGTAGGAGTTTCCGTCGGCTCTTCAGTTAAACCTTCTGTTGGCTCTTCGGTTGAAGCTTCCGGCGGAAGTTCGGCTGATTCTTCGGCGGGAACTTTCGTCTGTTCTTCAGTAGGGGAAAGAGAAGGTGCCTCGGAAGGCGACGGAGCATTGGCAGTTGTGTGATTGGACCCTTGAACCTGGCATCCGACACAGGAAAGAAGCAGGGCTCCAACCAACATAAAGCAAAGAAAACGTCTGAATTTCATGGAGAATCTCCTTGGTATGTATGATCTTTCGAAAAAGAGCCGCTGTAGGGTACAGCAGCTCTTTTACTTAATTCACCGGATAAACGCCGAACTCGTACCCTAAAGCTCTGGCCTGGTCGATAAAATCGCCCATGATCGCAGCGTTGGTAGAGGAAACTGCGTGCAGCAGATAAATCGCACCGGGATGAATTTCATCGATGCAGAGTTTCAGTGCTTTGTCGAGCGGCCACTGATCATTCACATAGAAGTCGCGGTAATTGACACTCCAGAACACACTGCGGTAACCCAGATTCGTCACGGTAGCCAGGGAGCGGTCACTGTAGATACCGGAAGGGAAACGGAACAGCTTCATCTCATAACCAAACTGATTCTTCACCATGTTGTGCAGTTTCATGATATCTGCTTCCTGCTCTGCAACGGTCAGCGACGGCATTCCGTTTGCCGGGTGAGAACAGGTATGATTGCCCAAAATGTGACCCTCGTCGATCATTCGCTGAACCAGATGAGGACACTCTTCCACGAACTGCTCAGTCAGGAAGAAGACTGCGGTTACATTCTTTTCCTTCAGCGTGTCTAAGATGCTGGGAGTATATCCGTTTTCATAACCCTCATCGATGGTGAGGTAAATAATCTTTTTGCTGGTGTCCTGAACGAAGTCTGCTTGATCGCCCCAGTTGCGAACATACCAATTCATCGCCACCGGCATATTGTTTGCGTCGCGTTCTCCGTTGTGATCATAGCCGTAGTCGAGGCGTTTGTTGTCCAGCTCGGAAGGTGCGTCGGTAGCGGGCTCCTCGGTGGTCAGATAAGCACTGGCAGCGTAAACGACCTGTCCTTCATATTCCAGGCGGCTCCAGTCTGCATGGTAGCCGGTTCGCTTGATCGAAGACCCCTTCTTCAGAACTGTCACGATCTCTGCATCAGTGGTCGGGCCTTTACGGATGTTCAGATTATCTGTGGTATATACGGTCTCATTTCTGTCTTCATAAGAATAGGAAGGGTAGCCGTCGGTCTCCGGTTCGGGTGCTTCGGTGGAAGGCTCCTCGGTGGAAGGTTCTTCGGTCGCTTCCGGAGTGGTCTGCTCGGGAGCTTCTGTTGTCTGCTCACCGCCCACGGTGCCGAAGCCTGCAGTGGAAGGTTCCTTGGTCGCTTCCGGAGTGCTCTGATCATCAGAGCCACCCTTACAGCCTGTGCAGGACAGGACAAGGATCAGGGAAAGAACAATGCAAAGTAATCGTTTCAGGTTCATCTTGATTTTTCTCCTTATGTAGTAGTTCTTACTCGACAGGATAAACGCCGAATGTGTAACCTCTGGCCAGTACGCCTTCAACCCAGTCATCAAAGATCTGTGCATTGGTCGAGGAAACGGTGTGGAACATATAAATCGCGCCGGGATGCAGTTCTCTCAAACAAGTTTCCAAAGACGTTGTGGGATCCGGCTGATTATCTACATAATAATCGCGGTAGCAAAAACTGTAAAAAACATGGTCATAGCCCAACTGGGAAATGACTTCCAGTGACTGGGTACTGTAGGTTCCGGAAGGGAAGCGGTAGAGCTTCATATCATAACCGTATTTGTCCAGTACCAGATTGTGCATATACATCGTGTCGGCAATCTGATCCTCAATGGAAAGAGAAGGAACTCCGCCGGCAGGGTGGCCATAGGAATGGTTTCCGAGGATATGTCCCTCATTGATCATTCGCCATACCAGATCGGGAGCAGTCTCAGCGTACTCACCCACAAGGAAAAAGACCGCTTTGATATTATGTTCCTTCAGGACATCCAGAATCTGAGCGGTATAGCCGATCTCATAACCCATATCAAAGGTGAGATAGATTTCTTTTTTACTGGTATCTCTAAGGAATGTTGCCCACTTACCCCAGTTGTGGATATACCAGGCCATGTCAGCGGGCGCATTGTTCGCGTCGCGCGGACCGTTGGGGTCGTAACCGAAATGACGGATTTTCGTGTCCAGATCATCGACATTGATATCCACATCCGGAATATTTGGCTTCACGGTAGTCAGGTACTCGGAAACGGCGTAAACAACGATGCCGCCGAAGTCCAGGCGGCTCCACTCCTCGTGGTAACCGGTTCGTGTGATCGGTGTGCTGAGAGAAAGTGTGGTCACGATCTCCGTATCAGTGGAAGGTCCTCTTCGGATATTCAGATTTGCTGTAGTGTACACGGTTTCATTCCGTGGCTCAAAGGTATAAGGACCGTCGGAAGCAGGTGCCTGTGTGCTTTCTTCCGGTGTCTCTTCGACGGTGGACTCTTCCTCGGTTGCCTCCGATTCGGTCGTGCCCTCCGGTCCGAAACCGACGGTTCCAAAGCTTCCCGACATGATGTCGGTTGAACTCTCTGCAGGATGTTCTCCTGTGGACGTATCCGTGCCGGAAGGGCGGCTACAGCCTGTGCAGGACCCGATCATTCCCAGGACCAGAAGAATGCACAGCAGGTGGTTGAATTTTGCTTTTGTCTTCATGTGAAATCCCCCTATTGACATTTTTTGATAAAAATCCCCACTAAAATAATAGCTTGAAAAGCGAAAACGGTCAAGGGAAAACATGAAGAATATGTGGACTATTTCTGGAAAATGACGATTCCGGCCACGGCAACCGCCATTCCGAAAAGCTTCCGCCAAGAGAAATCGGCCTTGTCTGCGCCGAATAAACCGAACAGTTCGATCAGGTAGGAGACAGCCAGCTGGGCGACGACGATCAGGAGTGTTGCCTTTGCGGGACCGAGCCCGTCCATACTTTTCACCACCGTCATCGTGATGAACGCTCCGATCACCCCGCCGAGAAGAAGATATCCGGGCCGGACCGATGCGATGGCCGAAACGCTTTCCCTGCCGGTGAAAAACCATGCGGCGACGCAGACGAGGAATGCGGTGAGCTGAACAAAGCCGGTGGCTACCCAAAGGCTTGTCTGCTTGGTGACCCCGGTATTGAATACACCCTGAATACTCATCAGTGCGCCTGAGATCAGTGCAGTAATGATTCCAAACATAAAATACCTCCAAAACAGTTGATATTCGCAATGATTAGTGTTAATATGGAGAAAATTGTGAAAAAATATTCATCGGTGGAATTGCATAAAATTAAACGCAATATCAGATGAAAATGCATAAAAATCCTGTATTTTGCAAAAAAATACGTTTTTGCTTGCAATTTATGCAATGATGGTGTATATTTATGAGCAATGAGCGGGTGGGAAGATGCCATCCGGATGAAAACAACAGAGTTTGGAGGATCAAGATAATGAAAGAAAAAGTAATTTTGGCATATTCCGGCGGTCTGGATACGACCGTACTGATTCCCTGGCTGAAGGAGAACTATGATTATGAAGTAATCTGTGTCTGCATCGACGTGGGACAGGGCAACGAACTGGATGGTCTGGAGGAGCGTGCAAAGTACACCGGTGCATCTAAACTGTACATTGAGCACGTGGTGGATGAGTTCTGCGACGAGTACATCCTTCCCTGCATCAAGGCTGATGCGGCTTATGAGAACAAGTATCTTCTTGGTACCGCGATGGCGCGTCCGCTGATCGCGAAGATTCTGGTTGACATCGCGAAGAAGGAAGGTGCGGTTGCCATCTGTCACGGTGCCACCGGAAAAGGAAATGATCAGGTTCGTTTCGAACTGGGTATCAAGGCTTTGGCACCCGATCTGAAGATCATCGCACCCTGGAGAATCTGGGATATCAAGTCCCGTGAGGAGGAACTGGAGTACTGCGCAGCGAGAAATATCGATCTTCCCTTCAAGGCAAATAACAGCTACAGCCGTGATAGAAACATTTGGCATATCAGCCATGAGGGCTGGAACTGGAAGATCCCGCGAATGCACCGCTGTATGATCACATGCTGGTGTTGGGCGTAACCCCTGAGAAGGCTCCCGATGAACCCGAGGAGATTTCCATCTCTTTCGAGGCAGGAAAGCCTGTCGCACTGAATGGTGAGAAAATGAAGCTGTCTGAAATCATTGAAAAACTGAATGTTCTCGGTGGCAAGCACGGCATTGGCATTTGCGATATCGTGGAGAACCG
>JAFQDI010000165.1 GCA_017416055.1 Lachnospiraceae bacterium | reverse complement strand
GGTAGCCATAATCCTTCTCCTGTCAGTACGCGCTTCATCACAGGCGGCACGTTCGCCGTAAATTCCTTTCGGGAAAGTCGCTCAAATCCCTCATCCATGTTGGGAAAATTCAGTTTCCATGCGTGAAGCAGCTGGATGCGAAGCCCGTAGCGATCGGTAAATGCTTTGTTCACGGCAGGATCGCCGTACTTCATGTCACCGATGATCCCATGGCCGATGCTGGCCAGATGTGCGCGGATCTGATGGGACTTTCCGGTAATCAGTTCAACCTCCAAAAGAGTTACCTGATCATTGTCCAGTAGGTTTCGGTAGACGGTAACAATCGGCACAGAGCCCTCCACCGGTGTTCGGTGAATGGTCACCTGATTCGTCTTCTCATCTTTACTCAGATGTCCATCAATGCGCTGCTCACCCTTTAACACACCTTTCACCAAGCAAAGATAACGCTTTCTCAAGGTACGGTTTTTTAAAAGTTTTGACATCTCCTGGGATCCACGTAAGGATTTTCCGCAGATCACCATGCCGCTGGTATTGCGGTCTAAACGATTGCAGACCGAGGGACGAAAGGTCTCCAACTGAGTCTTCGTGATTTTTCCTGAATCCAGCAGATAACTAATCAAATACTCGGTCAAGGAAAGGTCTGTAGGCAGTGCCTTCTGGGAAAGCATGCCGGCAGGCTTATTGACCAAAACGATATCCTTGTCTTCATAGACAATATTCAGCTTCACCTCCGCAGGAGCTTTGATTCCCTTGCGAAGATTTTCGGTGGCAGCAGTCGGTGCCTGCACTTTCTGCAGCTCTCTGAACTGCTCAATGGTCTCGTCCGCCAAAAACAGTTTCACCACATCGCCCGTCTGTACCCGCTCTGTCCCCTCGCATTTTTTGCCGTTGAGGGTAATATTTTTCTTGCGCATCATCTTGTAGAAAAAGGAAGTGGGTGCCTTCGTCATATATTTGCCCAGAAAGCGGTCGAGGCGCTGTCCGGCACTGTTTTCATCGATAATCAGTTCTCTCATACGGAATAAATCAAAAGCCTTTCTTTTTGTTTTTCCAGTTCTTCCAACTGTTTTTGATAGGCAGCCTTGTCATTGACCGCAATGATCCTCTCGGCCTCAACGTCTGTCTTCACCCTGGCGAGAAACTCATTCCAATCGTCGGTCAGATAGACGCCGCTGAAATAGCCGGTATTCTTTAAAGTGCCGCTTAAGTTTTCACGGAATTCATAAAGTTTCTTCACTTTTTCTGTATACAAGACAACTTCGGCCGATGTAAACAAGACCGCTCCTGCGTACATCTGCTTTTCTTTGACGGTCAAGATCAGATCAAACGCTGTGACTGTCTTTAAGTCTCTCCCGACGGTCAGTGCAGAAAAATCCTGCATTTTTTCGCTGCAAAGAGAGCGAAATGACCCGATTGACGCTAGCCCCGTAATAAAATAGGCCAACGGTATTGTCATCAGAACAGCTACAACGGTAAAATAATTGCTTTTTGTTTTGGTCAGAAGCAGTCCGGTCACAAAGAGCACGATAATCACCAACAGATTGACGAGTGCTTTGATTTGGAGTGATTTTCGCTTCCGATCCAGATATCCGTGGGTTCCTTTTTCCATGGTTTATCCTCTGTCTGTTTGCTATTTCTTTTTATGAATATTGCGAATCGTTTTCTTTTTGGGGGATTTTTCCGCCGTTTGCTTTCCGGACGGCCTTTTGTTGTTTTTTTGCAGATTGGTTCCTGCAGGGCGTGTATATCCCGGTCGGCTCGTAGGTTCAGTGCGATTCTCTTTCACCGGTCTGATCAGGCATTCCTTTCCGAATCCGATCAGGTCCTCCCGTCCGGCCATCCTAAGCGCTTCCTCGATCAGCGCACGATTCTTCGGATCACGGTACTGGATCAGTGCGCGCTGCATGGCTTTCTCGTGGGGGTTCTTCGGCACATACACAGGCTCCATCGTTCTGGGATCAAGTCCGGTATAGTACATGCACGTGGAAAGCGTGGACGGCGTGGGGTAAAAATCCTGCACCTGCTCCGGCATATAGCCTAGATCACGCACATACTCGGCCAACTTCACCGCCTCCTTCATGGTCGTTCCCGGGGGGGAGGACATGAGGTACGGCACCATATATTGCTTCAGTCCAAGCTGCTCATTTACGTTTTTGTATCGCTCACAGAAAGTTTTAAACACCTGATGCTCCGGCTTGCCCATCTTCTGAAGCACCACATCGGAAACATGCTCCGGTGCAACCTTCAGCTGTCCGCTCACATAATACTTGCACAGTTCCCGTAGGAAGGCATCGGACTTGTCCGCCAACAGATAATCAAACCGGATACCGCTGCGGATAAAGACCTTTTTTACCCTCGGAAGCGCGCGAAGTTTGCGAAGCAACTGAATATAGTCGCTGTGATCCGCGTCCAGATTGGGACAGGGCTTCGGGAACAGGCACTGGCGATGTCCGCAAGCACCTTTGGTCAACTGCTTTTTGCAGGCGGTGTGGCGGAAGTTAGCCGTCGGTCCGCCCACATCGTGAATATATCCCTTGAAATCAGGGTGTTTCGTAAGAATTTCTGCCTCTTTAATCAAAGATTCGTGGCTTCTCACCTGAATAATCCTTCCCTGTTGGAAGGTCAACGCACAGAAACTACAACTTCCGAAACATCCGCGGTTGCTGATCAGACTGAACCGAATCTCCTGCATGGCAGGGATACCGCCAAGCTCATCGTACATGGGATGAGGCTCTCTCATGTAAGGCAGATCATAGACCGCATCCATCTCCTCGGTAGACAGTGGCAATGCAGGCGGATTCTGAACCACATAGAGGTGATCGTGGTATTTCTCTACCAAAATCTTTGCGGTAAACGGATCGGTGTTCTGATATTGTATGAGAAAGCTCTTTGCGTAAGCCTTCTTATCCGATGTAATTTGATCATATTCCGGTAGAGTAAGCACTGCATCCTCATAAAAAGCTTGTTTTTCATCTCCGGAAGTCTCTAAGACACGCTGCATCAGCGCGATTTCCGGATTCTTCGTCTTATAAACTGTTCCACGGATATAGGTCAGTTCACTCACCGGGATTCCGGCATTCAGCGCATCTGCGATCTCCACAATGGATCGCTCACCCATGCCGTAGCTGATCAAATCGGCCTGCGAATCCACCAGAACAGAATGCTTTACCTTGTCCGACCAATAATCATAGTGGCCCATTCTCCGCAAACTGGCTTCGATACCGCCGACGATCACCGGAATGTCCTTAAATACCTTGCGCACCAGATTTCCGTAGACTACCACCGCATAATCAGGGCGTTTTCCCATCACGCCGCCGGGGCTGTAAGCGTCCGTGCTGCGGTGCTTTCTGGAAACCGTGTAATGATTCACCATGGAGTCCATGTTGCCGCCACAGATCAGTACGCCCAGACGGGGACGCCCAAACACCTGAATCGACTGCTCGTCCTTCCAGTCCGGCTGAGGGATCATGCCGATCCGATATCCATTCTTCTCAAGTACACGGCTGATGATGGCAGGACCAAAAGACGGATGATCCACATACGCATCACCCGTGATATAAATAAAATCCACTTCCTGCCAACCGCGGTCTCGCATCTCCTCTGCGCTCACCGGCAACCAACCGTTCTTCACTGTCATTACCTCAATTCTATCTCGTCAAAGCTGACAATATATCCGTCAGCCAACGCTTCTTTTTCTTCTCTACTCTGTACCGAATGCTGATCATCCATGACGATCACCTGCATTCCGGCCGCTTTTCCACCGATGATGCCGGGGAGAATATCCTCAAACACTACACAGCGGGAAGGATCGGCATTCACTCGCTTTGCAGCGAGCAGATACACATCCGGAGCCGGCTTTCCCTTTGGAACCTCACAGGAAATAGCCACTGCGTCAATGCAGTCCTCCATTCCGTTTCGCTTCAATACTGCATCAATGAGCGGCACAGAATTGCTGGAAGCGATCGCCATGGGGATACCCAATTCCTTCGCGCGCAGGACAAACTCCTTCGCGCCCGGTTTGGGAAGCACATCATGGCTGTATTTGTACATCGCCATCTCGTTCCAGCAATCACAGATTTCTTCAATGGTGAGCGGAATCCCTAATACATCACGAAAATAGACTGCTGTCTCGGAAAAACTCATGCCTTCAATATTTTTCAACAAATCATCCGGCACCGGCATCCCGAATCTTCCTAAAAATTCCACATCAATCTCACGCCAGACCCCCATAGAATCCATGAGGGTACCATCTAAATCAAAGATAATCGCATCTATAGCCTTTTTCTCTAAAATCATAGCCATCTCCAAGGTGCAAAGTATTTGTTCTTCAGCGTAGTGCCGCTTCTTTTCGCAAATCCGAGAGGATAACCGTCCACACAGACCAGACACCAACCATCACCACCGCGCAAATCGGCACCGTCACAGTCGATGGTCTCGCCCTTCAGATACTTCACCACGCGCACATCATCCGCTAAAAATGAGGCGGTGTTTGCAAAATCTTCTGCCTTCAGATACATGGCAAGGGCCTGAGAAGGCTCAAAGCGGTTCTTCTTCAATTCTCCCATCAACAAGCCATTTCGCAGATAGCGCAGCCCGGTCAGATTGGGAAGACCTAAAGGACGCAGATAAATTCTGGTTTCCTGCGTTGCAAGCAAACCCTTCTCCATAAAATCTGAAGAGATCAATTTACAAAAATCCGCGAAATCCGGATTCTTGTCCAAGAAACGGAGGTTATCCTGCTTAGCCAGCTTGCCCTCCGCCGTGGTGCTAAACGAGTTTTTACGATCGGCAGAAGCTTCACTGTCGTCCTCTTTCCAGTGCAACAGTGCAACAAAATGTCCCTCTCCCTCAATTTTATGAGGGTAAAGACGCATACATTTTTTTAACTCCGGATTCGGATATGGAATGTCCTCATGCTTGGTAAGCCCGGGAACAAAACCCCAGCCCACGCTTTCCGGAATATCCACCAACTCAAGGAAGGGAAACTCATTGAGAAGTCCCGAGATCACGCACTCGTCCTCCAGTACTGCAAATGTACAGGTAGAGTACAGAATATATCCGCCGGGCTTTAACATCTTCACCGCGTCACGGACGATATCCTTCTGGATTCCGTAGAAATAGTCAGGGCCGTTGCGCTCCCATGCCTTCATCACCGCGCTGTCTTTTCTGAACATACCCTCACCGGAGCAGGGCGCGTCAATCAGTATCTTATCAAAATATTCCTGAAAACGGGTGGCGAGCTTCTGGGAATATTCATTGGTCAGAAGGACATTTCCGATACCAAACAGTTCAATATTCTTTAACAGAGCCTTCGCCCTGGAATTGCTCACATCGTTGGATACCAAAAGCCCCTCTCCGTTCAATCGGCTTCCGACCTGCGTACTCTTTCCACCGGGGGCGGCACAGAGATCTAATACCTTATCGCCCGGCTCGATGGGAAGAAGGGATGCCGGTGTCATCGCACTGGGCTCCTGAAGATAGTAAAGCCCAGCAAAATAGTAGGGATGCTTTGCCGGCTTCTCGTCCTTCTCATAGTAATAGCCCTGGGGACACCAGGGAACGTTTTTCTGCAAAGTGATCGGCGTGATCTTCTCAAAATGCCCGTTTGATAGTTTTGCAGTGTTGACACGTATTCCATGGAAAGGACTTCGCGTTAAACACGTCAAATAGGCCGGAAAATCATCTCCCAGCATTCCTTCCATCCGATCATGATAATTCTTAGGTAAATCATACTTTGCTGCCATAGTTTCCTCACTCAGATGTTTGGTAAAGATTGTATCTTTCGCGCTTCGGTCAGTTTATCCAGGCGCTGACTGAACTCCAGTAATTCGTCAAAGGTTCCGTGACGATAGATTTGCTCGAACTCATCTCGGATATTTCGTATCGCATCCTCTGAACCGACAAACTGTTGAGAAAGATTCGCCAAATTATTATGAATATCCGCAACAACAGCCGCTTTCTCGCGAAACAACTGCTGCGCGTCCACAACGACGTCTCGGATGGAGGACATCTCACCGTCCAACGCCTGAACTGCCTTCGCAGAGGCCAACAACCGTCTCGTGATATCCGCAGGCATTTCTCCGTTATATTTATATTTCAGTGAGTGTTCAATCGTCGCCCAAAAATTCATCGCAAGCGTACGAATCTGGATCTCTACCGGAATTTTGATATTTCCATAGATTGTCTCCACCTCATAGGAAATGTTCACATGGTAACTTCGATAACCGCTGTCTTTCGGTTCGTGGATATAATCGATCTCATTGATCACTGTCATATCTGAACGGTTGCGAATAATCTCAACCACCTGTTCAATATCGTCGGTAAATTGACAGATCAGACGAATGCCTGCTATATCATCGATTTCTTCCGTAATCCTATCATCAGGAATTCCTTTTCGTCTGGCCTTCTCCAATATACTTGCGATTTTTTTTACGCGGCCATGCACTTGCTCAATCGGCGAGTACTTGCCTGCCTGCTGATATTGTTTGATCATATGTTCAAACTTTACCTCCAGTTCTTGAACCGCGAGCTCATAGGGCACAAGTGTTCTGCGCCATGTCTGTGTTTCCATCGATCAATCGTCTCCTTTCCGTCATGATCAGTGTACCATAAATAGGACTCTTTTGTATATGAGACAATGGATTTTTCCAAATACTTTAAAATATAGTAGGGATTTACACTGAGTTCGGAATAATGATCTGTCTCCAAATATATCCCCAGATGAAGGTGTACCACAAAATTCCCGGTGGTGCCTTCCACTTTGCTATAACCGGTGTCACCCATCATACCCAGCACCTGTCCGGCATTGACACGCTCACCGACCGTGAATTCCCTCGCATAGGATGCCAGATGCGCATAATAGATATACGCACCGTGCGGGCTTCGGATTCCAATGCGATATCCCCCCTGTTCAAGCCAACCAACGTGTTCTATCACACCCTCCGTCATGCTGACAATAGGATAACTTCCGCGTACATTTTCCTTGTCACAAATGTCAGTTCCTTCGTGAAGACGATCTCCACCGTAGGTTCTGGGATCGCCCCAACCATTCTCGTAGGTTAGGCCACTAAGACCATTTTCGTCCAGCGCAATCGGAAAATACTTCATGTCCGCCAAAATGGTGCGATACCCGTTGATCAGTTTTGTCCATTCGATCGGCTTTTCCTGCTCGTACTTACACAAAATCTGACGAAATCTGTCCTCATCGATCGATTGGTTCTCCAACAGCCGTACAGCAAGCACCGAATAAACATCAGTGTCCCAACTATCGGCCAGTCTGTAGGCCTGTGTTAATCCGTTATCGCCAAAATTCATCGCACGAAATTCATCCGTCTCCGTGGTATAGGCATTCAGTCGGTCCTCTCCCGGTACCGGTACCTCTTTTTGTAACAGTAGCCAAATCAAAAGTGACTCGATAAGAATAAATAAAACGATAATCATCTGTCTGTACAATCGTTTTCTTCCTTGCACAGGGCAGACTCCAAGGTTTTTATTTCATTCTACGCAACACTTCCAACAGGTATTCCCACACTCTTGCAACAGAAGAAATACTCATACGCTCCTGAGGTGTGTGAATATCCACCATATTCGGACCCATGGAAACCATATCCAGACCGGGGATTTTCTCACCAAACAGTCCGCACTCGAGTCCGGCATGGATCGCCTGAATCACCGGCTCCTTACCGTATACATCACGATAAGTCTCTGCCATCAGCTCTCGAAGTTCGGATTCACGGCGGTATTCCCAAGCAGGGTATG
>JAFQDI010000164.1 GCA_017416055.1 Lachnospiraceae bacterium | reverse complement strand
CCCAGAAATCCCGATGCGATGGAAATTGATTTCGAGGAAGAGCCGCCGGAATTTGAGGTGAGTCCCACACATTACGCCAAAACGTGGCTCCTTCATCCACTTGCGAAGGAATTCAAGCAGGGGGTAGAAGAGCGTGATCGAAGGAGAAGTGAAGAAGCTGCAGCGAAGCCGGTGGAATCATTTGACTACAGTACGGCGAAGAAGCTGTTGGAGATCAAAAATCTGTCGGTGAGTTTTAAAGGCCACGGCGGGAAATTCAAGGCTGTGGATAATGTGAGCTTCGATATTTATCAAGGTGAGACCCTGTCACTGGTGGGTGAGTCCGGGTCCGGAAAGACGACCATCGGACGCGCGATCATGCGCATTTACGACAAGGTGGAGGGAGACATTTATTTTGACGGTGAGAAGATTACCGGACCTCAGACGAAACAGAAGATGAAGGATCTGCGCATGAAGATGCAGATGTTTTTCCAGGATCCCATGGCATCTCTGAATGAGCGTGCAAAGGTGGATTACATTATCTCTGAGGGTCTCCACAACTACCATTTATATGACAATGAGCAGAACCGCAAGGGAAAAATCGGAAAGATCATGCGGGAGGTTGGCCTGTCGCCGGAATTTGCGTCCCGTTTTCCTCACGAATTTTCCGGTGGACAGCGCCAGCGAATCGGTATCGCCCGCAGTTTGGTCATGCAGCCGGAATTTATCGTGGCGGATGAGCCGATTTCCGCACTGGATGTGTCGATTCGTGCCCAGATTATCAACCTGCTGAATCAGCTTCGCCGAGAGAGAGACTTAACCTATTTGTTCATTGCCCATGACCTGTCGGTGGTTCGTTTCATCTCCGATCGAATCGCTGTGATCACTAAGGGGAAGATCGTTGAGATCGCAGACTGTGAGGAATTGTTTGCGCACCCGCTTCATCCTTACACCAAGGCACTGTTGTCGGCGATTCCCTATCCGGATCCCGATATGGCGGGAAAAAGCGAACTTTTGACCTATGATCCGTCCGTACATGACTATGAGAATGATCAGCCCGTGTGGACTGAGATCGTGCCCGGACATTACATTTTGGGCAATCAGAAGGAACTTTCGGAATACCGCGAGGAGCTGGGATTATGACAGCGCACGACAATGGATCGAAGACCGCTGTGTCGGAGGAGAAATTAAACGCTGCGGAGCGCAAACGCTACTTCCGCCTGATCTACGCAAAAACCTTCCGCTGGTTGGCGGCCGGATTGGTTATCTCTGCCATTGTCGGAGCACTGTACGGGGATCGCATGTATACGGTGTGGGCGCTGTGCGCAGTGGGCAGCGTGTTTGTCTGTTGGGGGTGGTTCATCTATCTTCGTCTGGACGGCATGCGGATTTTCGGATTTAAACCGAATCCAAAACAGAAGAAAGTACCTTACTTCCATCAACGGTTCAAGGAAAAACGCCCCAATCGTCCCGCCTTTCGCAAGGACAGTGCGGATTTCGATGACGACTTAAACGACGCGACGCTGGTGGATGCCGAGCGATTTTCCGAGCGGCAGCAGGAGATGGTGCGCGTCTATGAGCGAATCGCGGCGGGGGTACTGTTGGTGTTGGTATCATTTATTATTTAATGTATGAAGTTACTGTATGGAGTCAAATAAGGCAGAGGGAACGTTGGTGGAGTGGCGGTATGTTTTTTGATTATTCTTCCACCCTTCTCCCATATCAACCTCTGCACAGAGCAAAAAGGAGCGGATTATGCGAATTCAGAATGGTATTTTGCTGACCATGGAAGGTCAGAATTACGAGAATGGATACATTGATTTTGAGAACGGCGTGATCACCGCAGTGGGAGATCTGAAGGATGCGCCTGCTTATGATGGCGAAGTTTACGATGCCGAGGGCGGTTATATCATGCCCGGTTTGATCGATGCACATTCTCACATCGGAATCTCTGAGGAAGGGTTCCGATGGGAAGGCGAGGACTGCAACGAGACCACGTCCCCGGTGACCCCCGATATGCGCGCGATGGACGGTTTTTATCCCTTTGACATTGCGATTCCGAAGGCGCGCCGCGCCGGTGTGACCACGGCGATTATTTGCCCCGGCAGCACCAACGTGATCGGAGGCCAGACGGCAGCCATCAAGATGGCAGGAACCAACGTGGAGGAGATGGTGCTCAAGTCCCCCTGCTCCATCAAATGCGCGATGGGCGAGAATCCCAAGCGGAATTACGGCGAGAACAAAGGACGTTCTCCGATGACCCGTATGGCGACGGCGGCAATTCTCAGAAATACGCTGACAAAGGCACAGAGATACATGAAAAAGAAAGAGGCGGGAGAGGATTTGTTTGATCCTGAGATGGAGGCCCTGATCCCGCTGCTGAAGCGCGAAATTCCTGCCCATATCCATGCGCACCGCAGTGATGATATCCTGACGGCGCTCAGAATTGTCAAAGAATTTAACCTGCGCTGCTCCACCATTCATACCACGGGAGGCGCGGCAGTGATCCCGGAGATTGCGGCTTCCGGTATTATTCCCATCGTAGGACCTTGCACCGGACCGGCAGGAAAGCCGGAGACGGTGGGCGGCTCCCTGGCGATGCCTGCGGATCTGCACAAGGCCGGTGTGGAATTTGCGATGACCACCGACCACGATGTGATGCAGATCTGGTTCTTGCCTTATTTTGCGGCAATCACCGTGCGCGAGGGACTGGATGAGGAGAGTGCATTCCGTTCCATCACCATCAACGGTGCGAAGGTTGCCGGTATTGAGGACAGAGTGGGATCGCTGAAGGTTGGAAAGGACGCGGATATCGTTGTGTTCTCCGGACATCCCTTCCACTATTTGACCAAGACAAAGGCTGTATATATTGACGGTAAGCGTGTAGATTGAGACGCGGGACCGGAGGCGGAAAGCTGTCCGAAAAAGAGCAACGGGCAGTTTTTTGCCTATGAGAAGGAGAGTGAAACGGCGATGAGAGCACTTCGCGACGAAGTAAAACGTATACTTCCGGAAACTATCGAGATGAGACGATACCTTCACAGCCACCCGGAACTTTCCGGCTGTGAGGAGAATACTCGCAGATATATTTGTGAGAAACTGGATGAATGGGGCATCCACTACACGGTTTGCCCGAAAAACAAGGGGATTTACGCAGATTTGGGAAAGGGAGAGCCCTGTATCGCATTGAGAGCAGATATTGACGCGTTGCCGATCCATGAGCAGACAGGCCTGCCTTATGCCTCAAAAAATCCCGGCGTGATGCATGCCTGTGGACATGATATCCACGTGGCGATTCTCTTGGCAGTGGGAAAGGTGCTGAAGGGAAGAGAAAAGGTTCTGCGCGGCACGGTGCGTCTGTTGTTCCAGCCGGCAGAAGAGACCACCGGAGGAGCGGAAGATATGATTGCGGACGGGTGCATGGAGAATCCAAAGGTCTCTGCTGTGCTGGGACTTCATGTGGATCCGACGCAGCCGGTGCGGAAAGTGGCGTTCTTTCCGGGAGCGATGAATGCGGCGGTGACGGATTTTACCCTCAATGTATATGGAAAAGGCTGTCACGGAGCGCACCCTGAGCAGGGTGTGGATGCCATCGTGGCGGCGGCACAGATTGTGACTGCGCTGCAGACCATCGCTAGCCGAAGAATTGCGCCGACCACCCCGGGAGTGGTGACCGTTGGAACCATTCACGGCGGAACAAAGGAAAATATTGTGGCAGATCGGGCAACCATGACCGGAACAATCCGCGCCATGGAGCCGGAAACGATGGGACAATTAAAAGGTGCAGTGGAAGAAATCGCGCTGTTTACCGCAAAGGCTTGTGGAGCGACCGCAACGATGGAGATGTCCGATGTCTGTCCTGCACTGATCAATGATGATAGCCTCCGGGAAAAGATGTTTGCACTGGCGAAGAATGTGCTTGGAGAGGACAACGTGGTGCAAATGAGTGCCCCCAGTCTGGGTGCGGACGACTTCGCGTTTTTCTCCGATCTGGTGCCCGGATGTTTCTTCAATATCGGAACGCTGGCCGGGGGGCAGACCGATCAGGCACTGCACAGTCCGACTTACGCGCCGGACGAAGGGTGCATGGAGGTCGGGATTCTTCTGATGGCTTCCGGTGCGGTGAGTTATCTCATGTAATGAAAATATAAACAAAAAAACCTGACTGTCACACCCACAGTCAGGTTTAATGTTTTGGGTTAATGTTCGAAAATTAAGCGATACCGTTAACAGCCTTGGTCAGACGGGAAACCTTTCTGGAAACGGTGTTCTTGTGATAAACGCCCTTAGAAGCAGCCTTGTTCAGCTCGCTGATTGCGTTCTTCAGAGCTACGGTAGCAGCTTCCTTATCGCCAGCCAGAACTGCCTGATCAACCTTCTTCACGAAAGTCTTCACTCTGGACTTGATTGCTTTATTTCTTGCTGTCTTAGTCTCGATCACTAAAACTCTTTTCTTTGCAGACTTAATGTTAGCCAAATCTGTGCACCTCCAAATAAATTTGTAAATTAATAATTTTATGGTTTGCATTAATGCCGGACACGGACAGTATTTAATGTAAACATATAGAGATAGTCTATTCGATTTCTTCGATTCTGTCAATACATATTTTTTGTTTTTTGTTAGAAAATATAAAGAAAATGAGTATTGTTCACGCACAAGAAAGGCAGAAACAGATGAATAGAATGGAGATTCGTACGGACCTTGCCCTGGAGGCTAGGGAGGACATTGAGGCAAAAGGAGAACGTGAGAGCGGTGTCATGTTCTCGGAGCAAATGGACGAGACAACCGGAATTCGGGTGACGACTGTTCAGATCGTAAACGAGGAAGGGGCAAAGAACATCGGAAAGCCGGTGGGGACTTACATTACGCTGGAAGCGGAGTCGTTGGAACTGCCGGATGAGGACTGCCACCGGCAGGTATCGGAGAAATTGTCGGAATATCTTCTCGGTTTGGTCCGGTCAACAACGGAAAGAGTGGAAGAAAATCCACCTGCTGTTTTGGCTGTCGGTTTGGGAAACAGGGCAGTGACTTCCGACTCCCTCGGGCCTAAAGTGGTGGATGAATTGTGGATCACCCGCCATCTGGAGAATGCATCGCCAAAAATCAGCGGAATCGTCCCCGGGGTGATGGCGCAGACGGGGATGGAGTCGGCGCAGATCGCTCACGCTATCGTGACGGAGACGAAGCCGCAGTTGGTGATCGCCATCGATGCGCTGGCCGCGCGAAGCGCATCCCGTCTGGGAACCACGATCCAGCTGACCGACACCGGAATTCACCCCGGATCCGGTGTGGGCAATCACCGGCATAGCCTGACAAAAGAGTCTTTGGGAATTCCAGTCATCGCTATCGGTGTTCCGACTGTTGTCAGCGCGGCGGCGATGATCTACGACACCGTGCAGTCTTTTTCCATGATACTGCGGGAATCCGGCGAGGTTAAGACGGCGGACTGGATGGATGAACAGAGCCCGGAGGAGCGATTTCAGTTGATCCGCGAACTGGTCGAACCGGCCTTCGGTCCAATGATGGTCACCCCGAAAGACATTGATGAGCGGATCAGTCAGCTCAGTCATACGATCGCAGAGGGGATCAACATGGCACTGCTGGGACAGGCGGACACATAGGACATGCCGGCTGTGTATATATTGTAAGGATAATGAAAAAACGGGCATTGACGCAAGGGTATGAAACGGGCTGTCTGTGCCAAGAGGATAGAGCATGGGTCTGACACAACGAAATACTTCGGGAATAGCACGAAAAAGGCGACCCATATGGATTGCACTGATCTGCGTCAGCTTTTTGATGGGGAACCGGATCGCTTCACTGACCGGAAATGCGGTCATATTTCGGGCAGTCTATCAGTTGACCGATCCTGTTTGCGGACTGGCAGGTTATTCGCAACAGGAAAATGAGAAAAGCATCTGGCGGGAGGTTCTGCTCAGCTTGTTGGCAGTGCCGATCCCGCTGTTGCCCTTTTCGGAAACAATAGAAACAACGGAAAAGGTTGTCACAGCCACCGACCCGATCTACGATCGGTATCAATCGTCGGAGGTGCTGTTTAACGGTGGAGGGGTAAACTTGCCGGAGAACAACACGTTGCCGGAAAAACCGACCTTACCGGAGGGAGAACGGCCCGGCGAGAGTGCAGACAAGGAAAGCACTTCGGAGAGTGATCCGACGGCGGAAAACGAGAAAGAACAGCCGGGCGAAACAGTGACTCATCTCCCTGCTTCTGCCACCGGAAAACTCTACACGAAAGAGCAGTTGAAAAACTTTACATATCTCATCAATCAGCTCTATTTTGTACATGATTCGACGACGGTGTATCCATATCAGCTAAACATTGAGTCCTTGTTATCGAAGGACCTGACCATTGAGAAAACAACCGGTCCGCAGATTCTGATTCATCACACGCACGGGACGGAAGGGTTTGCCGACACGGTCGAGGGAAAAGGGAAAACCATTTTGGAAGTGGGCGATTATCTGACAGAGCTACTTACGAGTTACGGATACACGGTCCTCCACGACAGGACCATTTATCCGTACGACACCGCCTATTCCGAGGCCGGTGTGCGGGTGAGACGGATTCTGACGGAGAATCCCTCCATTCAGCTGGTGATCGATCTGCACCGCGATGCCACCGCTTCTCAGGCACACCGGATCGTGACGGTGAACGGTGAGACGATGGCTCCGCTTATGTTTTTTAATGGAATGTGTCAGACTGCGGACGGACCCATTGATTATCTGAACAACCCTTATCTGCAGGACAATTTGGCACTGAGTCTGCAGATGAAACTGATCGCCGAGGCCTATTATCCGGGGCTGACCCGACCGAATTTCCTCAAAGCTTACCAGTACAATCAACATCTTTTACCGCAATACACGCTGATTGAGGCAGGGTTCGACACAAACACGTTTGAGGAGGTTTGTCGCGCTATGGTGCCGCTGGCGAATATTTTGGACGCTGTCTTGAGTGATCCGGATGCGGTGGTGCTGCGGGAAGAGTAAACAGAATTTAACGGTTTATCGATGCAGCCATACGGCGATAGGTGTGGCGGATGCCCCGGACCGCAATGGAATAAGCCTGG
>JAFQDI010000163.1 GCA_017416055.1 Lachnospiraceae bacterium | reverse complement strand
TGCAACGGAGGCTAAAATCGCACATTTTTTTGCCGCATCCAAACCTTCAATATCCTCGGTGGGATCAATCTCGGTTTTCCCGCTGCCAAGAGCCTCCATCACTGCCTCAGCATAATCCAACCCCTCCTCAGCCATAGTGGTCAGAATATAGTTTGTCGTGCCGTTGATGATACCGATCACTTCTTCAATATCATTGCCGGCAAGACTCTTTGCGAGCGACGCGATGACCGGAATCCCGCCGGCAACTGCCGCCTCGAATTTTACCTCAACATTATTTGATGCCGCTGCACGAAAAAGCTCTTCACCATATATCGCGATCACATCCTTGTTTGCCGTCACCACATGCTTACCTACAGTAATTGCCTGCAACAAGTATTCTTTTGCGGGATGAGCATCATCCATCAGTTCAACCACAATATCAATCCCTTTATCGGACAATATTTCCTGAAAATCTGTGGTCAGAATTGCCGGATCAACGCCCTCCGGTTCCGTCTTTGGATCAAAAACCAGCATCTTCTTAATCTCAATCTGACAGCCAATCTTCTTCACAAAATTATCACGCTGTCTCTCCACCAGGTTATATACACCGCATCCAACCGTCCCACATCCCAGAATTGCCAGATTTATCGTTTTGTCCTGTGCTGCCATCTCATCCATTTCCTTTCAAATAGCTTTACATGCCTAATGATAACACAAATTTTCGTTGCTTTCAATTGTATTTCAGTTCTTTTTTTGCACATGCCGAAAAACGGACAAAATAATTCCCTCGGTACCTTGACATCAACTTCCTCATGTTCTATAATTTTTTATGTACACAATAAACTCTCGCAGAAGGTGATGACATGAACAACAACACTACTCCCAACACAAATACCAATAATTCTCCTTCCCGACAGGAACAGTTGGCCTCTCTAATGCGCACTCTCAGCAAACAGCTTATGCGCAACAGCGGTAAACATCCCGGCAAAACTCGTATTTTACGTATGCTCTGCCAGGACGGTTCCCTAACTCAGCAGGAGATCCAAAGTCGCCTAGACATCCAGTCCGGTTCCGTCAGCGAGATTCTCTCCAAGATGGAAACGCTTGGACTGATTTCTCGCGAGCGTCACTCCAAAGATCGGCGAAAATTTGTGATCTCGATCACTACCGCAGGACGGAAAGATCTTGTGGAACATGATATCCGCCGTCATAAAAGGCAGGATGCCCGCTATGGGTCCTTAACCCCGGAAGAACAAGATGAATTAATTCGCCTTCTGAGTAAATTGCAGGAAGCATGGAAGTCACTTCCCGCCAATCCGGCCGAAAATCCTGCTGCCAATAAAAAAGGAGAGTCTGTCGTATGAAAACAATTCTTCAGTACATGAAAGCTCACTGGGGACGTTATACAACAAATGTTTTGTTAAAAACATTGTCTACACTCACTGAGTTGACGATTCCTTATATTTTGGAACATATCATTGATCATGTAGTTCCCACCGGAAATCTGAAGCTTGTCTTCGCCTGGGGTTTATGCATGATCATTGCGGTTATCATGGTTCGCACCATCAGTGTAGGCGCCAATTACCGCGGTGTGGCAGTGGCCAGAGATACTATCCGTACCCTTCGGCATGATATGTTCCAAAAAACAATTAACTTGTCCGGTAATCAGTTTGATTCCTTTGGACTTCCTTCTCTCACATCCCGAATGACTTCCGATTCTTATAATGTTCAGAAGTTTTTGGAATCTATCCAGTCCATTGGAATCCGTGCACCAATTCAGCTGATGGGCGGAATTATCATTACGATGATTATGGATCCGGTTCTGTCTTCTATTCTTTGTGTCATGGTCCCCGTACTCGGTATCATTATTTTTTTGGTAACCCGCCACGGTATTCCTCTGTATGACAAGGTTCAGCAGAGCCTTGATCAGGTTATGCGTATCATGCGAGAAAACATTACCGGTATCCGCGTGGTTAAAGCACTTTCCAAGGAAGAATACGAGAAAAATCGTTTCGATACCTCCAACGAAGAAATGGCCAAGCGCGGATTGAAAGCCGGCATGACCATGGCCACTCCCGGACCGATTATGCAGATGTCTTTGAATATCGGTTTGGTGTTGGTTGTCATCGTTGGTGCTCATCGGGTAAACTCCGGTGCAGCAGAGCCCGGCGTGATTTTAGCTTTCCTTACTTATTTTAATATGATTCTCCATGGTGTAATGGGAATCAACCGCGTCTTCATCATGTCCTCGAAGGCTGCAGCATCCGGCTACCGCATCGGTCTGATTCTTCAGGCACCTGACGATCAGCCTGTTCTTTCCTACTCCGACGAGGATAAGTTGGATACGGACGCACATATTACGTTTGACCATGTCAGCTTCGGATATCATACTCTCAGTGCTGACACAGCCTCCGGTAATTTTGCCGGTGAAAAGCAGGAAAAATGCTTGAATGACATCAACTTCTCCATTCGCCACGGAGAGTCCTTGGGCATCATTGGTGCCACCGGAAGCGGAAAGACCACCATCATCAATCTGTTGATGCGTTTCTACGACTGCGATGAGGGAAATGTTTACATCGATGGCCGCGACGTTCGCACCTATGATAAAAAGGAATTGCGAAGCAAATTCGGTATCGCCCTTCAGAATGATATTATTTTCGCGGACACTTTGTACGAGAACATCTCCTTTGGCCGTGATCTCACCCTCGAGCAGGTAGAAAAAGCTTCCGAGAACGCAAACTTAAGCGACTATATCAACGGATTGGATGACCGTTTCGATCATATGGCAGAAATCAAGGGCGCAAACTTAAGCGGTGGTCAGAAGCAGAGAACCTACATCGCCCGCGCATTGGCAGCCCATCCTTCTATCCTGATTTTGGACGATTCTTCCAGTGCGTTGGATTACAAAACCGATGCCCAACTCAGAAAGACTATTCAGACCGAATATGCAGATACAACTACGATCATGATTGCTCAGCGCGTCAGTTCCATTATGAATCTCACCAACATTCTGGTACTGGAAGACGGACAGGCCATCGGTTACGGCAGTCACGAACATCTGCTGGAAACCTGCCCCACTTACTACGATATCTATCAGTCCCAGATGGGCGATCTGAATTAAAGGAGGTGACGCATATGAATCGATCTGCCGGACCAAATGTAAATCGACCCGCAGGAGGTGGAATGAGAGACAGAAGGGGCGGTAAGCGCGAAAAACCGCGCGACACCAAAGGAACTCTTCTGCGCGCACTGCGTTATGTTTCCAACTATTCCGTTCCGCTGATCATTGTATTGGTGCTGTGTCTAATCAGTAACCTGCTCTCCCTTAAGGGTCCTGATTTCGCCGGAGAGGCGATCGCCGCAGCAGATGCGGGTGCGGGAAAAGTTGATTTTGACAAGATTTACTACTACGCAGGCTGTATGCTTGCCGTATATGTTTCTTCTTCCATCCTTACACTGTCCATCCATTTCATCATGATGAATATCAGCCGCCATATCGCAAAACAGATGCGAAGCGATGTATTCCATAAGTTGATGAAACTTCCGGTAAAGTATTTTGACCGACATGCTGCCGGAGATATCATGAGCCGTGTCTCCTACGATATTGATGTGGTAAGTACCTGTATTTCCACTGATATTGTTCACATTATGACCAGTGTGGTGACCATCGTCGGATCGTTTTTTATGATGCTCGCGATCGCACCGCCGCTGATGGTAGTCCTCCTGGTCACGATCCCGCTCACGGTTATGTATACCCGTGGCATGGCCAAGAAAACACGTCCCCGCTATTCGAAGCGCTCTGCCGCTTACGGCAAGCTGAACGGTTTTGTGGAGGAAATGTTCTCCGGTCAGAAGACCATTTTGGCTTATGCTCAGGAAGACACGATGATGGAGCGGTTTGATGTGATCAATGAAGAAGCCTGCGATGCCTTTTATCAGGCAGAGTGTCTCGGCAAATCCATCGGACCTACCGTAGGTATGTTCAATAACTTGGGGTTAGCTTTGACCGGTATGTTCGGTTCTATCCTCTACCTATACCAAGTGATCTCTTTGAAGCAGTTTTCTACCTTTGTGCTTCGCTGTAATAAGTTTTCCAGACCGATCAATGAAATCTCAAACGTCACCAACGAAATCTTCTCTGCTCTCGCTGCTGCGGAACGTGTCTTCCGTCTGTTGGATGAGGAGGAAGAACTCCATGACATCCTTAATGCTTATGAACTGAAGGATGTCCGCGGAGATGTGGATCTGAAAGATGTTTCCTTCGGTTATCTGCCGGAGAAACGAATCATCCATGATTTTGATATTCAGGCTGAAGCCGGAAAGATGATCGCTATCGTAGGCCCTACCGGTGCCGGTAAAACCACCATCATCAATCTCCTCATGCGCTTCTACGATCCGGATGAGGGTGAGATTTTTGTGGACGGCCACGAAATACGCTCTGTCACCAGAAAGAGCCTTCGCCGCTCCTATGCGATGGTTCTGCAGGATACATGGCTGTTTAACGGAACGATCTTTGATAATATCGCCTACGGCAAGGAAGGCGCCACGATGGAGGAAGTCATCGCCGTGGCAAAGGCTGCCCGCATCCACCACACGATCATGCAGCTTCCTCAGGGATACAACACCATCATCGGTGAGGATGGCGGAAATATTTCCAAGGGACAGAAGCAGCTATTGACCATTGCCAGAGCAATGCTCTACAACGCAAAGATGCTGATCCTCG
>JAFQDI010000162.1 GCA_017416055.1 Lachnospiraceae bacterium | reverse complement strand
GGCGGGGGCATCACGATGGTAAAGGGCTTCTTATCCTTATCCACCTTCGCCGCAAAATATTTTTTGCTCATCCACTTTTCATAAGTCTTTCCCTCAATTTCCTGAGGGTTGTAAGTTTTTGCCAGTTCTCTCATTTCTTTCCTCCTAAAAAAGTGAACGCCCTTCGCGGAATTATCCGCAAAGGGCGCATATCGCACGGTACCACCTTTGTTCACCGATGTGTCATAAGCCCATCGGCCTCTAAACCGTTAACGCCGGTCACTCGTCATCGCCTACACAAACTTTCGTCCTTCAGCCATGCAGCTCAGAAGCTACCTTCTCTCATCGCACATGCAGACAACCTTTCAGCCGGTGGATCGTCCTCTCTGATCACTGCAGGTGAGATACTCCTCTTCGTCAAAGCCTTTTATATTTGTGATATAAGGGGCAAAAGGTCATGCGTTTCATGCTCGCATGAAAACGTATGACTTTGGGACCCAAAACACGTGAGAAAGTAGCCCGATCAGGGCGAATTTCGAATGTGTTTCGAATTTCGGGAGCATGAAATGCGAAGAAATTCGTATATCATAATCTGTAGAACATCATAATCGCGATTGTGGGATTTGTCAAGTAGTTGGCGGTATAAAACAGGGAAAGTTTACTTCCACATTCTCTTTTCCTCCACTGTTTTACTTGTCGTGCCACACAGCCAACACCCTTCCGCTCTCTTTCTCGATCAGGATATAGGGAACGCCTCCATTCTGATAAAACGGTAGACTGCCTTGCACTAGCCACACCTCGCTATCCGCATCATAAAACACTTTGTATGGTTTCTTAAATTGCACATTCTTACCATATACATCTGTCCAAATATCTTCTGCTATGGTTATCGCCTCGTTTTCGGTCTCAACCGCACCTACAATGATATCTGAAGGAAATTGTTCAATGTATGTTTGATAATCGCGTAGAGAAAACTCGCCGACCTTCACCTTGTACCAGTGGTTAATCACAAGGATTGCCACAACAATTATTGCCAGGCCTGCGCAAATCCACTTGATTGACTTTCTTTTCATCTATCTCCCTCTGGTCGCTTCTACTCTCTCACCATCATGCGATACTCCTGCTTCCACTCACCAAGCAGTCTATTGAGTCCCTCTGTTCTGCGCACGGAATCCTTCTCCAGAATATTCTGCGCCTCCAGTGCCTTCCCGCCATGCATCGCTTTGCGGTACAGGATCTCGAACTCTTCCTTCCAGTTATACTGCTGATTCACAGAGATTGCACTGAAAATCTCCTGAGGAATCTCCGCCAGATCATCCAGCAGAGTCAGATTGTACATCGCTTTCAGCGTCTCTTCCGTCGGTCCCCAATGGCAGGACTCAATCATACACTCCATCGCTTTTTTCCACTCAAACAGACGCGCGTACGCAATTCCTGCGTTGTGCAGAACACGACTCTTCATCTCGCGCCCGATCATCTCCGTGTACTCACCTGAGAGGATCCGTCCGTAAATGTGGATCGCTGTCATGGGACGGCCATCCTCCAGATAAAAATCGCCACGCAGTTTAGCGCGTTCTGCCGCACCGAGCTGCTTCAGCATATCCAGTCTTCGCTTCAGATCCTGCAGTTCACCCTCGCTGTAGTAGTGAATATCCTGCTCGATCATATAAATAACCTGATACATATCCAAGCGGTCGTCCATCAGTCGCCGGATCTTATCTACCATGTTGCCAAGTCCCAACTCAGTGCGCAAAAAATCCATCAACTCGTCACAGACAAAATCGTCCTCTAAGATATACAGATAATGATTCATGAAATAGCACAATTCCTCAGCCGAATGAATCCCGATTCCCAGTGCGGGGATCGGATAGGGATTTGTGGCACGTCTGATATTACATAACAAAAAATTACCCATTTTTCTCTCCCAACCTTACTATACACTGCGCGTATTCGCAACCGCTTCGCGCTTGCTCATCGCGGGCTGTCGCCCTATGCAACCGGAGTTGACTCCGGCTACCCGTGAGCAAGCTCCCGGCAGCCGGCTCAACTCCGGTTGCGCAGTGCTCGTAGCTTACAGCGTAAAGTCTTTCCGTATCATCTTATCGGTCGCCGGATAAAACTCTCCAAATCCACGGTCAAACACCCTCACCGTCATCGCTCCGGCCTCTGAGAAGGAAACCACCACTTCCAGTCTGGTCATTTTGTTCGGTCTGACAGGAAGTTCACGAAGGTCCACCACCAATGTTCTGCGCTCTCCGCTGAGTGCAGTCACCGTCAGTTCCAGCACGTCGGTTCTGTCCGGAATCAGCTCCACATTCGCCTTTGCTCCGTACCAGTTACTTCCTGCCGCAGCAATGATCAACTGTCTCAGCCGTCCCTCGTGGAGAACATTCATGCTAATCGTCGATTTCAGACGGCCCTCGCAGATTCCGGTGTAAGGGTACGCCGATTTCGGCAAGCCGTAATCATAGGCAAGGAACGCTGCGCCTTTGGAAAACAATCCCTGTCCGGCGAACACTCTTCGCTTATTACAGATGTACTGTAAGGATTCATTCGCCCAGGACGTATCCTCGAATCCTCTTCCGGTGAGGAAGACGGTGGACACGATCTTTTTGCCGAGCAGGCGCTCTGCACAGGAACGCAAAATGCGGTCTGCCAGTTTCCGTCCGGACTCCGTATCCAGAATATCCAGACTGAACCCCTCCTCCAGCATCTCGTGCGTCACCTCGACCACATTCGGTGTGCGTCCACGGAGAGTGCGCATCTCGTAAAAATGAAGTCCGTTCTCAGTCAGGTTGAACAGGCAGGTCTGGTTCGCCCAGATTTCCTTCTGCTGACTGATCACATAGTAAAGATAACTCTCAGAATGAGTCGCCACGTGGATCGCTTTTCTGGGGAGACCCAAGCTGTCTCCGATCTTCACCAACGCGTCCATCACTTCAATGTTCTCATCCTGAAGAGTGAACACGATCCGCTCGATCTCATTTGTCTCATATTTCTTCAACGGAATCTCCAGCAGTTTCTTGATATACTGCTGCAGAAGCTGCGCGGCCGAATAGGTCACACCCTCGATCGTCGCCTTTCCATTTTTGCCCACCAGACGGATCAGCTTGTCCACCACGGTACCCTGTCCGCAGAGCGCATGGCTATAAGCTTCCTCTCCGATGTGCCACTGGTCTAATTTTTTTCGCTTACAAAGAACGGTGGGAATCAGACAATTCTCATCGTCATGGGCAAAGCTGACCGACTCTGCATCCATTATCTGCGGATTAAAACAACTGATCTGGCAATAATCATCACACAGATCAATACCCAATATCAATCCGGGCATCTTCCCACCTCCTTACCGAATCGTAAATAGCTGTTTGGACAAGGTATCCTCTGCTCCATACCGCTCCAGAAGGCGGCCGAGCTTCTCACGGTCGTCGGTCATCGCAACCAGAATCTGATTCAACTGGCTCTCACGGCTACCGTCCTCATCATTGATTACACTGCTCTTGATGACACGACCGTTCTTCACCGGTGCATCACCCTTCTCGCTGTCGAAAATATCATACTCCACTGTCTCGCCCACAAACACGGTCACTGCCTTCACGTAGTAGCCCTCATAGATGTGGGGGATCAGTTCCTCCGTCACTTCCTCGCCGCGCGCGGAGATTCTCATGCGAAGCTTGATGCGGCTGTTCTTGCTTCCGCGGTATTCGATGATCAGCTTCGTGGCCAGTCCCGCCGGCAATTGGATTAAGTGTGCAAGTTTCTGATAGTACTCAAAAATATATCCGTGGCGGTACAATTCCAGCACCATCGCTTCACACAGTTCAGTCTGGCGCACACTGAGATCTTCCTTTGTGGAATAATACTTGCTCAGTGCCATCAGGCATACATTGGGCATTCCGTTGCTCACCTCTCTGGACATGATCAGCTGCTCAAGGTATGCAAATACATCCTCCGTCACCGGCTCATCTGCGGTGAAGTACAAAAAGCACTTCGTCACCAGATATGCTCTCACCAAGGTCTCGTTCGCAGTGTTTCCGTTTGCGTAGGCGAAGAACACCTCATCCAGGCCCTTGTCATACCGGCTGAACAGCATCTGTCCCAGCAATCGCTCGGGCAGATCATACGCACCACGCTCCTGAGACGCCATCAATGCAAGCAGTTTCTGCATCTTATCACTGTCTCCGTTGTAGAACCGGCACATATACTCCAATACAAAGGCGTCATGCTGCCCGTTCTCCACACACTCTGCGCACAGGCAAAGCAGTCTCCGGTCCGGTTCAAAGGACTTCTCTCTCACCATGCGACGGCAAAGGGCCAGTAGTGACTCCGCTGAAACACCTTCATGTCCCCAGGTGGTGAGCCATGCGTAGGCATCCCGATAATTTCCCTTCCGGATCAAGGTCTCAATCACTGCGATCTGCTCCCTACGTCTCATCAGCTTCGGATCCAGCGACAACAAATACAGGCTACTGTCACTGTCCTCGGATGCACAACAACCGGCAATCACGCCAGCCTGAAGCTTCTGAACATAGAGGGGGCGCAGATGCTCTCTGCGAAGGATGGAAAGCAACAGCTCTCCCGTCATCGGCTCATCGGATGCCCCACTCATCATCCGCGAACAGGTGCGGATGGACATCATATCATAATCGGTCGTCTTCTCCATGCATGCCGCAAGCAATTCTTCGTCCCGGAAAAAATCGGTCATCACATAGGGAAGGGATGCATAACGGTTTCCATAAATATCCTGCTGAAGGATCAGGCAATTGTCCGTGTAAATCGGCACATATACTTTTCCGTTCGTCAACGGAACGATCTGCTCATCCTCCAACTCCTCATAACACAGCACCAACTGGCTGATCTCAGGCGTATCACAGGAAATACGCTTCGCCATCAGCAATCTGGGCAGAACACGGGCGGTCTTCTCGTCGATCATCTCCGGATAGATCGCATAACGATAAATTTCACTGAGGCGATCATCCATCACACCCTGGAACATCTGATCCAGCGCAAACGCCTCAATCTGGGAGCGGTAGGACTCCATCAGTGCCTCATCGTCTCGGCAATACGCCAGAATATTCGCGTAAAGTGCCTCTTGGGCACGGCGATTCAGCGCATGGTGATAGGAGAAATACATCAGCACCATACGGGGCAGTCTGCGGTTATAGTCCTCCGGCAATGCGTACAGGAAATATTCATACAGGCGGGTCAGGCGAATATCCTGCTCCACACCCTTCTCATACCAATCAAAGGCCTCTCTACCTTTCTTCTCTCCCTTGATCAACTGGCTACAGATGCCCTCAAGGCATTCCGGTGAGGGAGCCATAGCGTAAAAGCCCTCCAAAATACGGAACAGCGACTCATTCCAATATTTTCCTCCGGTCGCCAGACGACCGGCCAACTGAGACAAGGTTCGGTTTGCCAGTCCGTAACGCACACAAGTCCAAAGCAACTGTCTGGAGTAGCGGTCGATGGCGTTTAACATCTCCGGAGCAATCGCCAGACGCTTCGCACCTTCGATGAGCAGAAATGGATTGCGGCTTCCCTCCTCGAAACGATCTCTCAGCTTGCTCATCACCATAAGCGGGTTTTCCTTCAAAATCGGATCCAGTCGGATCAACAGCCAAAGCAAAACATCTCTCTCGCAATTCTCAGCGTAAAATTTATTCAGCAAAATGATCAGGCTGCGACGACGCTCGGCATCTCCGTCCATCATCGTGCGCAGATACAGATAAAAGCAGTAATTTCCCACTTCCTCAGAACGGACTTCACAGATACGGTCGTGCATATCCTCCAGCAAAATGCTGGCCTGCTGGTTTCTGCCCAGTGCCATCTGAACCGCCGCATGATAAAGTTCTAACTGGTCATTCGCCGCACTTCCGCCTCTTAAGCGGTTCAACATAGAGTCCAATTCATACAGAATGCGCTTCTTCTTACTCTCAGCCTCCGGCTCACTCTCCTCCTCCAGGGCCAGATAACGCGCTGCCTTGCGGATAAACTGCGCATATTCGGTCATATATCCGTGGTTCACGGTCTGTCCGATGCGCACTCCGTCCACCGTCACCGGGAGCGTGTACGTTCCGCGGATATGCTTGATTTTAATCTGACCGTAGTTTACACCACGATGCAATGCTTCTTTATCGACAGTAAATCGCACTTTGACCATATTGTCCCGGAAATCTTCCTCCGTCAACGAGGTCACAGGCAAGGTGATAAACCCTCCCTCGGCAGAAAGTTCTATCCGCAAAGTGCCCCAGGTATTTTTCTCAATGATAAAGCTATCCTCGATGGACTCGTTGATTCCGCGATAGTTTTTCTCCGTCTCATCCACACGAATGCGCACTTCTTCCTTCGCACCACAGCCGGTCAAGAATTCCTCCAGTGCCAGCAGATGATTTCCACGGGAAAGCAGGCCGTCATACAGCGTTCTCATCCGAAGCTGCTGCATAAACGGCATATAGACAAACGAAGAGGAAGTAAAAAGCTGGATCGCCTCATATTTATTCGCCTGTGCCAGTGCAACAAACTCTTCCAGCGTCACTGTGTGCTGGGTAGCAGCACTCTCGGGCATCAACGTAAACCGGTAGGGTACGGAAAGCTCTCCGCAGCTGGTCACCAGAATGAACTCGCCTTTGATCTCCACCGGTTCAAGTCCCACACTGGCCTCGATCCGATAACCGATTTTACATTCTCTGCCGTAGAAGATTTCTTCCAGCACAACAACGCGGGGATTCGTGGAGTAAATCACTCCCTTCAGTTCCCGCATATCTTCCCGGTAAAAATATAATTCACCTGCACCGGTAGCCCCCGCCGGAAATGTCTGTACCACTTCCTTCGGAATCACCAGCGGTGATTTTTCGTTCTCCATGATGCCTTTCGCCAGTCGGTTGATCTGCTCCCGCATCCTCTTAACCCCCGTTCTTTTCTCAGGACAAAAACTGCTGCAAATCGGTCATCCCGCGTTGCAGCAGACTCTTGTCTTTATCGTAACATATTCCGACAAATTTTGCATTATAAAAATGACGAAAAAAATCATTTTTTTTCGATTTTTTTGCGCTTTCCCCCACAGGACAACGCTTTCGGCATCAATACTCGGCCAAATCCTCCACTCCGTAGACAATCACGATGCGGGAATGATAGTCCAGTTCTCTCACCAACCGAATCATGCTTTCCTTAGGGATATTGATGCATCCCGGAGAAATTCCTCTGGGACTCGGACAATGAATACAGATAACCGAACTTCCCTGTGTCGGATCGCAGGTGGGGTTATTATCAATATACAGACCATAATCATAGGACTGTACATAATCAATCACATGCTCAGCTGATGACCAGTCTTTGACAACACCCGGATCTTCCGTGTCCACCCATTGATTATAATAGCGGCTGTTCACATCATCCACCATATAGGCTGTGGGTGTCGCAATCTTATACTCCATAATGGAGCCCGGATCTTCCTGGATTCCGTATGCAAAGCGGAAAGGGAAACATCCCACCGGAGTACATCCATCCATCTCATAGATGACTTTCTTCACTCCGCCGTATCCCCAGAAGCCATCAACCTCAAAATGCTTTGTCCAAATTCCACTCTCATTCTTCGTATAGTAAAACACGGTACAGCGGTCACCGCCGTCATTTTTTCCGACTGCCAGCACCAATTGGTCCGTTTCCTTCGCCACCTTCATCCCGTACAAAAGCTGTTCAACACGTCCGCTGAGCGTATCCGCAATCACCGGTTCGAGGGAGAGATATGCACTCGACGCATAGTATTCCTGCCCATTGTAAAGGATTCGGCTCCACCCTTCTGCGATACCGGTACGTACCACTGACTCTCCGTAATACATTGTACGTAGAATTTGCGCATCTGTGGAAGGTGCCAGGCGGATATTCAACCGATCCGTCGTATAAACAACCTCATTCACCTCTTGAAACACCAACTGCGGTTCCGTCTCCACCTCTGTTTCCCCCTCTGTTTCAGGCTCCGTTGTGGCCTCTTCTGTGACAGGTTCCTCCGTCGTCGGTTCCTCTGTGGTACTCTCTTTCACACTTTCTTTCGTAGAATCGGCTCCAACCTGGCCAAACCCCACCGTCTCGCCCGACCCGCCCTCGGTACTCGGCACATCATCATTTCCCCGACACCCAAAAAGACACATCATACTCAGGCATACGATCGCCGTCATGCCTACTATTTTTCTCAAGTTCATCCTGTCCTCCGTTTTTCATTTATCTAAACTTCATCGTTTTTTTAACCGATCCATGTGGCGCTTGATCTGTGCCTCATAGCCGTTTTCCGTTGGCTCATAAAACACAGTTCCGACCACCTCATCGGGAAGATACTGCTGCTCCACATAATGATCGGGATAATCGTGCGCGTATCGATAGCCGATTCCATGCCCCAGCTTTCCGGCACCTTTGTAGTGGGCATCCTGCAAATGGGGCGGGATCGTTTTGATCTGCTCATTCTGCACTCTCTGCATCGCCACATCGATCGCAAGGTAAGCCGCATTGCTCTTCGGCGCCGTCGCCACATAAGTCACCGCCTGTGCAAGCGGGATCCGTGCTTCCGGCATCCCCAGACGCTCAACCGCCTGGGTAGCCGCTACTGCCACCTCCAGCGCCCTGGGATCGGCATTTCCCACATCCTCAGCCGCACAGATCATGATCCTGCGCGCGATAAATTTCACATCTTCTCCTGCATACAGCATTCTCGCCAGATAATAAACCGCCGCATCCGGGTCGGAACCGCGCATACTCTTGATAAAGGCAGAGATCGTATCGTAATGGTTGTCCCCTGTCTTGTCATATCGGACAACTCTCTTTTGTATACAGTCCTGTGCAACCTGAAGTGTGATATGTATCTGACCGTCCTCTGCCGGCGGTGTGGACAACGCTCCCAACTCCAGTGCATTCAGTGCAGACCGTGCATCCCCGCCTGAGATATCCGACAGAAAATCAAGCGCGTCGTCTGCAACCTCCACCTTCAAAGCTCCCAGTCCCCGCTCACGGTCCGTCGCTGCGCGCACAAGCAGTTCGCGCACATCCTCCGGCTCCAAAGCCTTCAGTTCAAAGATAATCGATCGGGAGATCAACGCTCCGTTCACCTCAAAGTAAGGATTCTCCGTGGTCGCACCGATCAACACGACCGTGCCATCCTCCACGAACGGAAGCAGATAGTCCTGCTGTCCTTTATTAAAACGGTGGATCTCATCGATAAACAGAATCGTCTTTCTGCCATACATACCCATGCGGTTTTTTGCCGCATTGATGACATCCTCCATGTCTTTCTTGCCCGCCGATGTGGCATTGATCTGGGTGAACTCTGCCTTCGTCGTCTTCGCAATC
>JAFQDI010000161.1 GCA_017416055.1 Lachnospiraceae bacterium | reverse complement strand
TCATGGGCTTCGACGAGAAGGGCCGTGCAAACTTCAGCCGCAAGGATGCTCTGAAGGAACTGGCTGAGAACCAGTAATTCACAATAAAATCAAATGCCTGCCGCGAATTTCTGCGGCAGGCATTTTTATGTGATTAAGGATTTCCAAAATTGTAACGGTCAAAATTGTTTTCGGGATTGCCTGTTCCGGAGTATAGCACCAACACATAATCGGGGTTGATTTGCTGAAGGTATTCATATACATTGATCGCCTCGTCTGGGATGAAAGTGCGCACATCAATGATGTGCAACTCTCCTGCGTTGAGGGCTAAAAACGGTGCCACTGTGCCAGCAAAGGAATCTCTGATCAGGAGTATTTTTTTGCCTTCGGGATTAAGATTGTTTTTCATGATCTGCAGCCTGAAATCGCCGCCACCGTAGGCAGCATAAGAGGACAAACCATGGTAATTTTTGGTTTCGATTTGATCCATGTGAAGAACGGACTGTTCAAAAGAACCGGTTCGTTCCTCTTCCTTCAAGGGCAGCTGTTCTGTTAAATGGGTTTCGAATTTGGGCGTGATCAGCGTAATGTCATCGGGTCCTTCGGATGTAAAAAAGAGACCGACTTTTTTGCCGTAGGATCCTAAAAACCAATCTGAATAAACTTGGGTGTTGTAGTTTTCGATATTCGTATAATTCTTGTTGTATTGGAAACCGTATTGATCACTCAGAGCCTGGCAGATTTCCCCGGTTGCCCAAAAGGCTGTTTCCGGTTTCCAGTGATGATCCGTCTTGAAAAAGGTGTCAATGTTGATCATATTCTCCTGTTGAAGGGTATTGTACAGGTCCAGTACAGGAACATCTCTTTGCTTCAGGGCTTCCATGTAGCGATGGAAATTGTCGATGCTGTGATTTTCGATGTTGGCTGGTACATCATATGCCATGTTTTTTTCAGGAGCAGCGATGTAGAGAAAATCTGCACCGTTTTCTTCTGCTGCATGTTGAAGGGATTGGATGATGGATGCTTCAGCTTCCAAATCATCTTGCGGATAATGGGAGTAAGGAACAATCAGGGCATTGTCCGTTGTCTTGACCACAGTTTCAACACCCTTTTGTACCAGCTTTGTGTTCAGGTAACGCTGCTTCAAAGAATCCAGATCCAGCAGTACATCACTGTATAATAATTTTTTGGACTGGTTATCAACATCGGAAGTGAATTGATGAAAAGCGTCCGTTCCCTGTGCCGGGAGATTATTGACCAATAAATCAATGACACAGTATCTTAATGCGCTGTACAATGTGGGGGAAAACCCAAATCCGATGAATAAGAATACCAGAACAAAAACGATGATATTTTTGTTAAATTTCTTCATGACCGACCTCGTTAGAAGTTGAAATAAATGAAAGGATTGTAGGAGCTGCTGACCAGACTGGCAACGGTCAGAATGAACATTCCCACCAAGCCGATGACAGAAAGGGTGTTCCAGAGGAAAGTTGAGCCGAACTTTTTCTTCAGGACCGGAATCACCGGAGTGGACAGAGCCACACCCATAATCAGCAGGATCAGGTTTTGTTTGAGATACGCTGCAAAAATTCCGTCTGCCAGGGGCGTACCGCCCAGTCCAAACATTCCGCCCAGATAATGCAAAGCGTCGGAGACGGTTTCCGCCCGGAACAGTACCCAGCCCAACACCACAAACAGCATGGTATAGAACCATTTGACAACGGTCAGAACGGTACCCTTGGGCTTGTGCCAGCCGGTCAATTTTTCGGTGACCAGCAAAATGAAATACATCAATCCCCAGAGGATGAAGGTGAAATTGGCTCCGTGCCAGATTCCGGTCAGGAACCAGACTACGAAAAGATTGAAGATCTGGCGGCCCTTATGAACCCGACTGCCGCCCAGGGGGATGTACACATAGTCCCGGAACCAGGTGCCCAGGGAAATGTGCCACCGTCTCCAAAATTCGGTGATGGAGGTGGAAATGTAGGGGTAGTTAAAGTTCTCCAGAAAGTGAAAACCAAACATTCTTCCCAGACCGATGGCCATGTCGCTGTAACCGCCAAAGTCAAAGAAAATCTGCAGGGTATATGCCAGGGCGCCGAGCCAGCTGTAACCGACGGACAGCGCAGCTCCCGCGGCAGCGGAACTGAAAGCCTGGTCAGCCAGGAAGGCGAAACTGTTGGAAAGAAGTACTTTTTTACCAAGACCCACAATAAAACGGGCAAAACCGTCAAAGAAATCGTCCACCGTTTCCTTTCGGTTGACGATTTCATCGGCAACCGTCTCGTATCGGACGATGGGGCCGGCAATCAACTGGGGGAAGAAGGAAATATACAGACCCACACAAAGCAAATTCTTTTGTACCGCACCCTTTTCACGATAAACATCGATGACATAGGACATGGCCTGGAATGTAAAGAAAGAGATACCGATGGGAAGTGCGATGGAGGGAACATTCCATCCTGCACCGAAAAGGCTGTTCACAGTACGACAGGTAAATCCAAGATACTTAAAGACAAAAAGCAGTGACAGGTTCAGCACCACATCAATTCCAACCAGACCTTTGCACAGCGGTTTATTTTCTTTGAACCGATCCACCAGTAAACCCAAAAGCCAGTTCAAAAGAATGGACGCTATCATGATCAGTACAAATTTGGGCTCGCCCCAGGCGTAGAAAAAAAGGCTTACGATCAGTAAAAATATATTCTGCAATTTCCTGGACCGCTTTAACAGTACAAAATAAAATAACAGTACGACAGGTAAGAACAAATAGATAAAGGTTGTACTGGAAAATAACACATTATTCCCCCTTTTTTGGACATTATTTCTCAATTCTACCATAGTGGTATTGATTCGTCAAGAGAATAGATGGCAGCACTGACATCGGTTCGAAAAAGTGAATAGAAGTTGACTCCAGAGAGCGGTTTTTACTGAAATGTCCATTGACAGCAAAGCCTTGTCTTAGTACAATATACGTAATCAACCGAAAATTGCACATAATGGAGGAAAATGGGATGAGAAAATACATAAAACTGAGTATCTCCCTGATGCTGGCGGTGTTGATGCTGGCTTCTCTGACTTTTGGAGTCAGTGCAGCCGGTACCGATGCCCGGGACGGTTTGGAGGTTTCTCTTCTGACCGATCAGGGAACCTATGAGGCAGGGGAGGAGATTTGCCTGTCTGTTTCCGTGAAGAACACCAATGCCTATGCGGTGGAGGGTGTTGCGGTGGAAACACTGCTGCCTGAGGGTTATAAGCTGATTGGTGAAAATCCGGAGCTTCTGGATATCCCTGCTGGGGGAACAGAAAGTTCTATTGTGACGATTGGCGCCCTGGAAAAGGAAGAAGCAGGTGTGAAGGTCTGGATCATCTGGGTGGCAGTCGGCGTACTGGTGGCTGGAGCGGCGGTTTGTGCGGTGGTGCTGATTCGCCGCAAGAAGGCCGTAAAGGCGCTGTCTGTGCTGCTGTGTGCTGCCATGCTGATGGCATTGATCCCGGCAAATGTCTCTGCGGAAGCCCCCGCCTTCCTGCTGGACAAGACCGTCACTGTCGATGGCGAAGCTGTGACGCTGCGCTGCCGGATTCAGTATCCTGTGGCTCTGGAGCAGGTTGTGCCTCTGGAGGATGGGGACATCCATCCTGTTTTGGAGGAGCTGTACGGTATCAACGCCGATGAAACCGATGCGGACGGTGACGGCCTGAACAACTACACCGAAATCTGCGTCACTGGTACCGATCCCAATGTGGTGGATACCAATGAAAATGGCATCAACGATGCAGATGAAGATTACGATGAGGACGGTCTGACCAATGCAAACGAGCTGCGTAACGGTACGGACCTGACCAAGAAAGACACTGACCATGACGGCCTGACCGATGGGGAAGAAGTGAACACTTACCACACCGACCCCACTGCCCCCGATACCGATGGCGACGGTCTTTCCGATGGTGATGAGATCGTCCTGGGACTGGATCCTCGGGTGACCAAGACCGACGGTGTCACTGGCGATGCCGACCGTAAGTTCGTCCAGACTTTGAGTGAGGATAACATTGATGATCGCCTGATTGCGGAAACCAGCGATGCCCGGCCTTCTCTGCGGGTGAATACCTCCGGCAATATCAATTCCCATGCGGTGATTCAGGGCGCACAGTCCTATCGCTTTACCGACAGCCGTGCCATCGTGGGCGAACCGGTACGGCTGATCACCGATGATACCGGCGATCAGGAAATGACCTTTACTCTCAGCGACCGCACCGTTACCACCCTGGAAGACGGTGTGACCAATGCAAACCTGATCTGCAAATACAACGATGACGGCACTGTGGAATATCTGGACACGGACTTTGATGCAGAAAGCAACACCGTTTCCGCTTCCGTGGATGGCGAGGGCACTTACTTTGTGATGAACGTCCGCTCTCTGGTGGCGGAAATAGGCAGATCCAACGCCACCGCTTCTGCTCAGGCGGATATCGTGTTCATCATCGATACCACCGGCTCCATGGGTGACGAGATCAAGGGTATTCAGGATAATATCGGCGATTTCGTCCATGCCATGAACAACAACGGCATCTCTGCTTCGCTGGGTCTGGTGACCTATGAGGATATCATGGTCGATGGCTATGATTCCACTCAGGTTCATAAAAACGGTGCGGGCAATTGGTTCTACAACGCCACCTCCTTTGCTTATGAGCTGTCTACTCTGAGCCTGGGCGTAGGCGGTGATGCAGAAGAATGTGTGCTGGATGCACTGGAAACTGCCCGCCTGATGGACCTTCGGGGTTCTGCCGGAAAGCTCTTTGTGCTGGTGACCGATGCCCCCGCCAAGCTGGACAACCGCTACGGTCTGAATTCTATGGAAGCGGAAATCGAACTGATGAGAAATGCAGGCATCACCTGCGCCGTGATTGCCCCTTCTGATTTGCAGGACCATTATGCAGCCCTCAGCGCTGAGGGAATGTTCCTGGATCTGTACAGTGATTTTTACGATGATCTGGTGCTTCTGGCCCGCGATGTGACCTCCACCCTTGCCGGTGACGGCGTGTGGATCTATCTGGATGGTCCGGTACCGGTGCCTGTCCGTCTGGATGCCATGCCCTATGAAGGCAGCACCGTGGACACCGACGGTGACCACATTCCCGATATTGACGAGCTGGACGGCCATGTTCCCTCCGGTACCCTGGATCTGGATGCGCTGATCGCCAAGGTCAGTAAGGGCGCTGTGACCAACACGGATTACGGCATTGTTCAGGTGTTCCATGCTGCCAGCAACCCGGCGGAAGTGGATACGGACTTTGACGGTATTGACGATATCTATGACGATTATCCGTCTGACAACAGCTTTGCCGGTATCATGTATTACGATGACGGCAAGAACACGGCCAATAT
>JAFQDI010000160.1 GCA_017416055.1 Lachnospiraceae bacterium | reverse complement strand
TCCTCTGTCTTGTGCTCGCCAAAATACACTCCTCCGGTCAACTCACGAACCACAATAAAATCGATGCCCTTTGCCACGATGGAGGGCTTTAACGGACTCGCGTCGGCAAGCTGAGGCCACAGAGTGGCCGGGCGGTTGTTGGAGTAGAGTCCCATCCCTGCGCGCAGGCGCAAAAGCCCCTTCTCCGGGCGCTTTGCCCCGGGCATACCTTCCCATTTGGGCCCGCCCACTGCTCCCAGCAGAACACTGTCGCTGGCAAGGCATTTGTCCAGCTCAGACTGAGGCAGGGGATCACCGCATTTGTCGATGGCCGCGCCTCCCATATCAATCTCTATATAGTTGAACTTGTGACCATATTTCTCCGCAATCTTATCCAACACCCGCAGAGCCTCAGCCACGATTTCCGGGCTGGAGCAGTCTCCGCGAATTACTCCGATATTTTTTTCCATGATGTCGTCTCCTGTTTTTGCTTTCTTTTTACCCAAACGTTTGCATCGATTTGAGTTTACATTTTTTTATCCAAAGAGTATAATTAGATCAAACACTGTTCATCTTCTTACGTGCGAAGAATCCCTAAAGTTAAGGAGGGTAATTTATGAGTGAACCAATGATTTTTCTTCTATTGATCATCATTTGTATTGGCGGCGGCTTTATTCAGCGGGTAAGCGGCTTTGGCATGAGCATTTTCGTTATGCTCTTTTTACCCTACCTGATGCCCTCCTACAACGATGCCACCGCAACCACCGGTCTGATTTTTTGTATCCTGACGGTGTTCAATGCGATTGTTCATTACAAGCACACTCAGCTTAAGTTAGTGCTGCCGTTGCTCATTGCGGCCATGATCACCATTCCGATCGCTGTCCGTATCTCATCCGTTTCTTCCGGCACACTGATGAAAAAACTGCTCGGCGTGATGCTGGTTGCATTCAGCATCTACTTTTTGTTTTTCAGCAAGAAGATTCATATCCGTCCCACAGTAGCGAACGGCCTTTTCGCGGGTGCCTTGGGTGGTGCCCTCACCGGTATGTTCTCAACCGGCGGCCCGCCCGTGGTTCTCTATTTGATCCACGCCACCTCGGACAAGATGGTCTACTTTTCCACAATTCAGTCTTACTTTGCGCTGGCCAGCATCTATTCGTCCGGCGTTCGCCTGATCAACGGAATGATTACCTGGGAGATCGTGATTTTTGCCGCCGCAGGCCTTATCGGTTGTGCCATCGGCACACGACTGGGCACAAAATTCTTTGATCGGCTGAGTGCCGAGAAACTCAAGCAGGTGATCTATGTGGGAATGATCATCAGCGGCGTGTTGATGATTGTCTAAGTTTTGAATATTGGAAGCTGTCGCACGATTGTGTGGCAGCTTTATTTTTGATTCAGACTGGCCATCAATCCGCCCTTTTGAATGATTTCCTGGATAAATGCGGGAAAAGGCTCGGCCTGATACGTCTCGTTCTTGGTGAGGTTCGTGATCACACCCGTATCAAAATCCACCGCCACCTCATCTCCGGCTTCAATGGCATCGCTGGCTGTCTCGCACTCTAGGATGGGCAGACCGATATTGATGGCGTTGCGGAAAAAAATACGTGCGAAACTTTTTGCAATCACACAGCCGGTCCCACAGGTCTTGATGACCAAGGGCGCATGCTCACGGGAAGATCCGCAGCCGAAGTTCCAACCGCCCACCATGATGTCCCCGGGCCTCACTTTTTTCACAAACTCCGTGTCAATATCCTCCATGCAATGCTGAGCCAGCTCTTTTGCATCCTGGCTATTTAAGTAGCGCGCGGGGATAATGACGTCCGTGTCCACGTTGTCGGGATATTTGAAAACAATTCCTTTTGCGTTCATCTGTCTACTCTCCTCTGAATTCCAATTCCATTGATGTTCAATTCTCGATTATCATTTCTCATTAAACCTGAGTCGGATCGGTGATATACCCGGTCAACGCGGAGGCCGCTGCTACCGCAGGGCTTGCCAGATACACCTCGCTCTTCACATGGCCCATACGTCCCACAAAATTCCGATTCGTGGTGGAGATACACCGCTCATTCTCCGCCAGAATTCCCATATATCCGCCGAGGCATGGACCGCAGGTAGGCGTAGAAACGATGCAGCCTGCATCAATGAATGCCTCCGTCCAGCCGCGCACGATACATTCCTTGTAAATAGCCATGGTTCCGGGAATGATTATTCCGCGAACTCCGTCGGCGATGGTTTTACCTTTCAGAATCTTATATGCCGCTTCCATATCCTCCAGACGGCCATTGGTACAGCTTCCAATCACTACCTGATCGATCTTGATGTGATTGCTCTCCTTCGCCAGATGAGCGTTCTCCGGAAGATGAGGGTAAGCCACCGTACTCTCCAGTTCAGACAAGTTAATCTCGATGATCTGCTCATACTCTGCATCCTCATCTGCCTCATATACCGTCCAAGGGCGCCTGCTGCGCCCGGTCAGATATTTGATGGTCGTCTCATCCACCGGGAAAATACCGTTCTTTCCTCCGGCCTCAATGGCCATGTTGCAGATACAGAGGCGGTCATCCATAGATAGGGCTTTCACACCTGGGCCAGTGAACTCCATGCTCTTATACAGCGCCCCATCCACACCAATTTTACCAATGATATGTAAGATTACATCCTTGCCGGAAACATGGGGCTTTAGTTCCCCGGTCAATACAAATTTGATTGCTGACGGAACTTTAAACCATGCCATGCCGGTCGCCATCCCGGCTGCCATATCCGTACTGCCTACACCGGTACTAAACGCTCCGACCGCACCGTAGGTACAGGTGTGGCTGTCCGCACCGATAATGCAGTCCCCTGCTGTCACGATGCCCTGTTCAGGGAGAAGCGCATGTTCAATGCCCATCTTTCCCACGTCGAAGAAATTCGAGATACAGTGCTTGCAGGCAAACTCACGGCACTGCTTGCTCTGTTGCGCGGATTTGATGTCCTTGTTCGGAACAAAATGGTCCAGAACGATATTAATTCGCTCTTTATCAAACACATCAGTAAAACCGGCTTTCTCAAACTCGTTGATCGCCACCGGCGTCGTAATATCATTTCCCAGCACCTGATCCAGCTTCGCATTGATCAACTGTCCTGCCTTCACCTCCGAAAGGCCCGCATGCGCTGCCAAAATTTTCTGTGTCATGGTCATTCCCATAGTCGTTTCCTCCTAACTATCTTTCTTTCCTAAGCATCTATCCGACAATGATCCATCTCGATTCTGTCCGACAGCCTTCCTTGCCAAATCACTCCGGCCGATTGTTCAC
>JAFQDI010000159.1 GCA_017416055.1 Lachnospiraceae bacterium | reverse complement strand
TTCTCAGATCGGATTCCTTCTGCTTTGCCGCCTCAGGTCCCGGATCCTCCGTGGCTGAAACGCTCAACTCCTGTACCGGTGCATCTGCGCATCCGCAAAAAGACAACCGGATCATATCCCCTTCATAAACCACACCGAGTGTCCGGTCTGCCGTCACATCCGGCTTCGTCGTGATCTCCTCTCCGGGGAAAAATGCCATCAGAAGCCCGCGGATATCATATTCAAAATTTTCTTCACTCAATATCAGTTTGATCATAAACGACTTACTTCTCTCCGCAGTAGCCGAAACGCCTCTGCTTCTTTAGTCTCCCCAGATGGGATTACGTTTGCATTCCTCCGCGATGGTGGTTGCATTTCCATGTCCGGGCAATGCTTCTGTCTCTTCGGGCAAGGCAAATACTTTGTTCAGCAAAGAATCTTTCAGTTCCTGAAAGGATGAGGTCGGCAGATCAGTCCGTCCGTATGTATGACGGAACAACGTATCCCCTGAAAAAACGATCCCCTCCTCCGGAAGATAATAGCACATTCCGCCGCCGGTATGTCCCGGTGTATGAATCGCCTTGATCGCAAATCCTCCCAACGTAAACACTTCTCCATCCTCCAACAACACATCCGGCACCAAAGCCAGACTGTATCCCTGGAATTTGGCAGAAAGGTTCATCCCCGGTTCTGCCAAAAGAGCTTCCTCCTCGGCAGACGCATAGACCGGAGTTCTGAATGCCTCTGTGATCGCATGTACTCCGCCAATGTGATCAAAATGGCCGTGGGTGAGCAGAATGCCCACCGGACGCAGTTCCTCCCGCAGACAAAATGATGCAATGCGCTCGCCCTGATCGCCGGGATCGACAATCACTGTTTCTTTTGTCTCTGTATTGGTCAGCAGATAACAGTTCGTCTGCATGGTTCCGACCACCGCCACCTGCAAATTACCTTTTTTCATCTTATCCCTTCTCTCCGCGTCGGCGTAAAGCTCTCTTTTCCTTACGCACGCTCGATATCAATCACACTGTCGATCTGCGAGAGTTTCGCAAACAGACCTCGCAAATCATCTTTACTGCGAATCTTAAATCCGACATTGACCGTTCCCAGATTCTGTTTGTTTACCCGAGTATTCAGCGACAGAATATCAATATCGCACTCAGTAAACACCTTGGAAATCTCGGCCAAAAGACCAATTCTGTTCTGTGAGTAAATATTGATCTCTGCAGGATAAAGAGCACTCGCCTTATCTTCGGGCTCCTCCCAATCAGCATCCATCAAACGCACGCGGTCGCTCTCCGGCAGACCGATGATATTCACACAGTCTGTGCGATGAATGGAAATGCCGCGACCTCTGGTGACGAAACCGATAATCTCGTCTCCCGGAACAGGTGTACAGCAGCGTGAGAAACGCACAGATAAGTCATGAATTCCCTTCACCACAATACCATTTTTGGAGTGAACCTCCGGCTGAGGCTTATCCTTTGCGTTGTCCGCCACCGCCGCCAGAATCTCTTTGTCTGTCAGTTCTTTCTTGTGCTTCTTGTCATACTCCTCGATCAGCTTGTTGATGACCTGACCTTCCTTCAGACCGCCATGTCCGATAGCAGCCAGCACAGCTTCCCATTCTTTGAAACCATACTTGCGCAGAACCTTCTCCATGAATTCCGGTTTGTTCAGGTCGGAGAATACGATATTTTTGGACTTGCAGTAGCGGTCAACCATATCCTTGCCACGGCTGATATTGTCCTCTTTGAACTGGGTTTTAAACCACTGGTTGATCTTGTTTCTGGCCTGAGAGCTCTTGACGAACTTCAGCCAGTCTCTGCTGGGACCATTGGAGTTCTGGGACGTGATGATCTCCATCCGGTCTCCGTTCTGGATCACGTAATCGATGGGAACCATCTTTCCGTTGGCGCGGGCCCCGACCATGCGGTTACCCACGGCACTGTGGATGCTGTATGCAAAGTCCACGGTGGTTGACCCTGCCGGCAGGTTCTTTACATCGCCGGTAGGAGTAAAGCAATATACATTATCATTAAATAAGTTAAAATCATTTTTGACGGAAGACATGAACTCCCGGTTATCGGACATCTCCTGCTGCCATTCGAGAATCTGCCTCAGCCAGCTCATTTTCTCTTCCTCGCCGGCAGTCGTACGGGCTTCATTGCCTTCTTTATATTTCCAGTGCGCCGCAATACCAAATTCTGCGGTGCGGTGCATCTCCTTGGTACGAATCTGGACCTCGAAGGGCTGGCCGTCGTGGCTGATCAGTGTGGTGTGCAGGGACTGATACATGTTCGCCTTCGGCATGGCAATATAGTCCTTAAAACGTCCGGGAATAGGCTTGTAAGCCTCATGAATCAGACCGAGCACCGCATAGCAGTCCTTCACGGAATCCACGATAATACGCACTGCAAACACATCATAGATCTGATCCAGCGTCTTGTTCTGGTTCACCATCTTTTTATAAATGCTGAACAGATGCTTCACGCGGCCATAAATCTTGCACTCGATCTCCGCCGCCTTCATCTGCTCACTGATTTCTTCAATAATGGTCTCTATAAACTTATCGCGGGCCTCCTCTGTCTGAGCCAACGCAGCGGACAATTCTTCATACACATCCGGCTGCAGATATTTAAGAGACAAGTCATCTAACTGAGTCTTAATTTTGGAGATACCGAGACGGTTCGCGATGGGAGCATAAATCTCCATCGTCTCTCTGGCCTTCTCGCGCTGCTTCTCCGGTCTCGTATACTGGAGTGTGCGCAGATTGTGCAGACGGTCCGCCAGTTTGATCAGAATAACGCGAATATCCTTCGCCATGGCTAAGAACATCTTTCTTAAGTTCTCTGCCTGAACTTCAATCTTATCCTGGTCCCAGGACATCTGTTCCAGCTTCGTTACACCATCGACCAAAAGGGCTACCTCCGGCCCGAAATCCTGTGTGAGCTGCTCCTGTGTATAAGGTGTATCCTCAACGATATCGTGAAGAATACCGGAAATAATCGTCTCCTTATCCAGTTTCAGCTTTGCCAGCTCAATGGCCACGCAAAGCGGATGTACAATATACGGCTCGCCGGATTTACGTTTTTGATCACCGTGGTAATGAAGCGCAAGCCGATAAGCCTTCTCGATCAAGCGCAGATCGTCGGAAGGATGATATCCCTTGATATGTTCAATCAGCACCGCATACAGTTCATCGGGCGTAGTAGAAGAAGCCAGTGTGTCCCCACCGGCCTGCTCCAATTTCTTTTCGATGATTTTTTCCTCCTCCGCAGAAATCCACGAAAGCTTCGTCGTGTTCATCTGATCCATATCTCTGTTCGTCATCTCGCTCTGTTTCATTGATCGTACCCTGTCTTTTTGTAATGTCCTTGCTGTAATATTATGGTATAATCATTCCATCTTTTTATGTTACAAATCCCGGCTGCCGTTTACAGAATCCGGCTGATTCTGTACTGATCCTCAGGGATATCTTTCTTCATCTGCAGTGCCTCGCGAATATCATCATCCACAAACTCACCACCGCGATAACTGACCACCCGATTACTCTTTCCCGCGGCCAAAAGGTCTACCGCCTTAGCTCCCATAATGGAAGCGTACACTCTGTCCTTGCAGGTGGGGCGTCCGCCTCGCTGCATGTAGCCCAGAATGGATGCCCTGGTCTCAATGCCTGTGGCTGCCTCGATTCGCCTCGCCATACTGGTGGAGTGACCGATACCCTCTGCATTAATAATAATATGATGACTCTTGCCTAATTTTCTCTTCTCGATAATATGGTTAATAATCGCCTGCTCATTATAGTCATACCGCTCAGGAAGCAGAATATCCTCCGCTCCGTTTGCGATACCGCACCACAGTGCGATATATCCGGCATTGCGACCCATAACCTCGATGATACTGCAGCGCTCATGGGAGGTGGATGTGTCGCGGATTTTATCGATCGCCTCCATCGCCGTGTTTACCGCTGTATCGAATCCGATCGTGTATTCTGTGCTCGCGATGTCCAGATCAATGGTTCCGGGAACACCCACTGTGTTGATCCCCAATTCTGCCAACGCTGCCGCACCTTTATAAGAGCCGTCGCCACCGATGACTACCAAACCTTCGATGCCGTGCTTTTTGCAGATCTCCGCGCCAAGCTTCTGCCCTTCCGGCGTTCTGAACTCCTCACAACGGGCAGTGTACAAAATGGTACCGCCCTTTTGGATGATCTCCGACACGCTGCGGGAAGTCATCTCCTCAATCTCCTCATTCAATAATCCTGCATATCCCCTGCGGATGCCCATGACACGGATTCCCTTCGCCACAGCTGTCCGAACCACCGCACGAATCGCCGCATTCATTCCCGGCGCATCACCGCCGCTGGTCAATACACCAATGGTTTTTACTGCATTCTCCATGCTTACACCTCCATATCAGATCCTGTCTCTCCCAGGATGCTGATTATATATGCCGCGACTATTTTCGCGTATTCTACCAACTTATCACATTCGATATATTCATTCGGCTGATGTGCCTCCGCTTTTCAAAAGCATTTTTGATTTAGAATAGATTGTACAGCATTTTCTAACGGTTTTCAATAGTCTTTTCGACGACTTTCACGTTGCCGGCACCGAACTTTTCCGATAACAATTCCGTCAGTTCTCGATTCGCGCATACGCTCCAGTTAGGAGGAAGCATCTTTTTCGCCCTTTCCTGCTTCAGATAGATCACTACCCGGTCGTTTCCATCGCTGGTCTCCAGATAATTCATCATCCGAGGTTCCTTCGCCCGATAGTCCGTTACATTCTCAAACTGCAGCCACAGTTCCCTCGGAACACTGTCAAAGGGATGCAATTTCTCACAGATCAACTTGCCCTGCGGATCATCTCCGATAGATACCCTTCCGCTGATGAACACCTTTGCATCATCCACCATCTTCTCACGGTGTTTTTCGTAATCCTTCGGGAAAACCAACACTTCAACAGACCCGGCCATGTCCTCCACCGTGAGGAAGGCCATCTGCTGATTGTTCTTCGTGATTTTAATGGTCTTTCCGGTGATCATGCCGCCGATGGTCACGTTCTGTCCATCACGCACCTTCGCCTCTCCGGTCTCCTCATCTACAATGAAGTCAAGGGACATCGCCGTTGCATTTTTCTTCCACTTCTCTTCATATTCTTCCATGGGATGACCGCTTACATACACGCCCAGCACTTCTTTTTCAAAAGCCAGCATGTCCTCCCTGTCATACTCTCCCACATTCGGCATGGTCGGCTCATACTCCTCGCGTGAGCCGCCCAACAGATCGAACAAGCTCATTTGACCTGCGATACCGATTTTCTTATCCCGATTCTTCTGATCCAGCATATCCGCCGCCACGCAAATCTTCTGCTTGCGGGTGCCCGGCAAACAATCCATCGCTCCCGCCTTGATCAGATTCTCGATGACTCGCTTATTCAGATCCTTGCTGCCCACTCGGTCGATGAAATCCTTCAGCGTCACATACGGTCCGTGTGCCTCACGCTCCGCATCAATATCTCCGATCACACCGCTGCCAATACTCTTAATCGCGGATAATCCGTAGCGAATCGCGCCGTTGTCCTCGATGAAATAAGCTCCTCCCACGTTAATGTCAGGCGGCAGAAGTTTGATCCCCATCTGACGGCAAACCATGATATACTCGGTCACCTTGGCATTGTTGTCGATGACGGAAGTCATCAGCGCAGCCATAAACTCTACCGGATAATAATATTTCAGCCACGCAGTCTGATAGCAAACCACCGCATATCCGGCTGCATGGGATTTGTTGAACGCATACTTGGCGAAATCAGTCATCTCGTCGTAGATCTGGTTGGCGACAGCCTCGTTGATTCCGTTGGCCATACAGCCCTTTACCCCCTCTGCCTCATTGCCGTAGACAAAGTTCTTTCGCTCAGTCTCCATGACGGACGCCTTTTTCTTTGACATCGCACGTCGAACCAGGTCACTTCGACCGAGGGTATATCCGCCCAGATCGCGCACGATCTGCATTAC
>JAFQDI010000158.1 GCA_017416055.1 Lachnospiraceae bacterium | reverse complement strand
GTGGGTGAGCGGACGGGGATCATGCCTGAGGACGTTCAGGCCATCTGCACGCCGCAGATCAGCGGTCAGATTTTTGATATGATCGGGGCGGTGGCGGCAAGACGGCAGCAAGATGCACTGCGCCTTTACTATGATCTGCTGACGGCGAAGGAACCGCCGATGCGTATTTTGTATCTCATCGCCCGCCAGTTTAATCAGCTTCTTCAGGTGAAGGAAGCGGCGGCGAAGGTGAGAGACAAGGCTGTGATCGCCAAGGCCTGCGGACTGAACCCCTACGTTGCAGGGAAGATGATGAGCCAGGCTGCGAATTTCAGTCGGGAGGTATTGTTGTCCTACCTGCAGCTCTGCGTGCAGACGGAGGAGGACGTGAAAAACGGCCGCCTAGCCGACCGGCTGGCGGTGGAACTGTTGATCATTCAATTTAGTCAACGACGATAGTCAATTCGAAAGTGAGGTGAGAGTATGGACGGAGATGGTAGTAGTAGCATAAAATGTGGGAACGCCGTGAAACGGACATGCTCTCCCGTTTTATGTTCTATGCCTGCCTGATTTTCTTCAGGCAAGTCCCCAATCAATGACAGGAAAGACCGGCGAAAGTATGCCGGAAGACAGGATAAAGCTGTGACAGTTCGAAAGTAACGGACTCATGGCTTGATTAGGGTGGAAAGAGTAATCCGAATCTGTTGAAAGAAAGCGGATTACTCGCCCACTCTGCGTTAAAATACTCGTGAATACGACAGTATTCACCCTAAGGTGGCTGAGATTCGGGCACCTTAGTGATAATGAAGAGAAACTGCAGTTGGCAGAAATAGAGGGGTAGAACAATGGAGATGGAATTGAAGACTGCTGAAGAAATCAGCGAGATGATCAAAGAAAAGAAATTTTCGGAATTAAAGAGGTATTTGGTAGAGACAAATCCGGCGGATGTGGCGGAAGTGCTGAATGAACTCCCGAAGGAGCAGTATATGGTGCTGTACCGTCTGCTGCCGAAGGAATTGGCAGCAGAGGTGTTCGTCGATCTGGACAGTGATCTGCAGGAACGGCTTATCAGCGCGTTCAGTGATATGGAGCTGAAGGAAGTGCTGGATGAACTGTATCTGGATGATACGGTCGATATTATCGAGGAGATGCCCGCTTCGGTGGTGCGCCGTATTTTGGCGAACTCCACACCGTACTCCAGAAAACGGATCAACACACTTTTGATGTATCCGAAGGACAGCGCCGGAAGTTTGATGACACCGGAGTATATTGGGCTAAAGAAGGACTGGACCGTGGATCAGGCCTTTGAGCTTATTCGCAGAGTAGCGATCGATAAGGAGACGATTTACACTTGCTATGTGACGGACAGCAAACGTGTGCTGATCGGTTTGGTGACGGCGAAGATGCTCCTTTTAGCCGACCGGAATCAGCTGATCAGCGAGATCATGGAGGAAAATGTGATCGCGGTTTCCACCACGGAGGACCAGGAGGTCGTGGCTCAGATGATCGACAAGTACGATTTTCTCGCGTTGCCCGTTGTGGATGCGGAAAATCGTCTGGTGGGAATCATCACCGTCGATGACGTCATCGATGTCATGCACGAAGAGGTGGAGGAGGATATCGCGAAGATGAACGCGATCGCGGTCAGCGAGAAGCCTTACTTAAAGACCACCGTATTTGAACTCTGGAAAAACCGTATTCCGTGGTTGCTGCTTTTGATGGTTTCCGCCACGTTCACCGGAATGATTATTTCCGGGTTCGAGGATGCGCTGGCGGTGCAGGCCGCACTCACCGCGTTCATCCCCATGCTCATGGGAACCGGAGGAAATTCCGGAAGTCAGTCCTCGGTAACCATCATCCGCGCTCTGTCCCAGGGAGAGATCGAGTTTAAGGATATCTTCCGGGTAGTGTGGAAAGAGATCCGTGTGGCGGTGCTCTGCGGGGTATCCCTGGCAATCGGAACCTTTGTGAAGATATTGCTGATCGATAATCTGCTGCTGGGCTCGGCGATTTCCTTGCCCGTCGCGGCGGTGGTCTGCGTCACCCTCTGTGTGACAGTGTTCTGCGCGAAGTTCATCGGCTGTACCTTGCCGATGCTGGCAGAGAAGATCGGGCTGGATCCGGCGGTAATGGCGAGTCCGTTTATCACCACGATCGTGGACGCGGTGTCGCTGGTGGTGTATTTCCAGGTGGCGGGGATGCTTTTGGGACTGTGAAGATGATATAAAAATTGGAGAAAATAGTCAAAAATACTTGATTTCTGTGGAAATTTATGGTAAGGTTTAACTGAAGTAAGATAAATTACAGGACAAGACCCGACAACGTATGAATATGGTTGCCGAGCCGATGTTTGGTAGAGTGCAGATGAACACATACGAAGGGCGAGGTTCTTTCGTATGTGTTTTTGAGTTTGAAAGGAGGGATCGAACCATGTGGTGTGTAAGGAATATTTGGAGAGTGAAGCTGAAAATTAGCAGAAACTGCGTTTGGCTCGATTTCGAAGCTATGCGCGAACGTTAGAAAACGATGTATGGTTTGCAGTGGTGAAACAGGGTGACGATAAAACATCTGAAGAAAAGAATAAAAGTACGACAATCATGAAAGGGGATTTGTATGAAAAAGTCAAAAAAGATTATTGCTATCTTTTGTGTGATATGTTTGAGTATTAATTTGCTGTTGGTTCATGCATCCGACGATTTACACATGGACACGGAGTTGTTAGAGTTTTCTAATAGAATACCAATTCTTACTCTTGACATAGGTGGTGAAAATGGTGAGGTTGGATATGGAGGGTCGGAGCAGTTTGGGTATACAGGGCCAGCTTCTTTTGCAGTTGAAGATGGCGTGGTGTATGTGCTTGATGCTGTGAATAATCGGATTAACGTGTATGAGAATGAAACGTGTACAGAAATTGCGATCGACGATTGCTATCAGCCGGAACACATGGCGTTTGGCAATGGAAAATTGGCAGTGGTGGATAATAATAGTGATGTAACATTGATTTACACGTTGGAAGGAAACTTAATAAAAGAAATAGCGCAGCCTGAAGTCGTAAAAAAAGAGTTGGTGTCAAAAATTGTTGAGATCGGAGAATCGTACGTCGTTTGGAAAACTTTCCGAAGTAATTACTACCGATATGATTGGATAGAGGACACGATAACGACGGAACAGCCGGCGATAGAGCAGTTTGAAAATTCGGATAATGAACTGATGATTTTTGAAAGTACAGGAAAGATAAATCAGCGCTGGGAAATTGATTCTGAGAACAAGTTTTTGGATGTATTAGGAGTTTGTGATAACTCACTGGTGTATCAACAGTATGAGTACGTGCCGAATGTAGATATGCTCTTCACTGAATTATCGGTACGAAAAGTAAATCAAGATGGTAGCGAAACCTATGCAATTGTAGATTTTTCGGAATGGAAGGCTCCAGCATTGGATCCGTTTTATCTCTCATCAGATGGAATAGTTTATGTAATGGAGTGTATAAACGAGGAAACTGTCATTAGTAAACTGGTTTTGGGTACAATCGGCGTAACGCATATGGAGGAGCTATATCAGTTAGCAGAGGCAAGACGCTTGGAAGTGAAAGCACAGAAGGAACAAGTCAGTGTGAATGGGACGGTGACAACACCAGCTCATGTAGCGACTCGCTCTGAGGTGTTATCTCGGGCGGAAGAAATGATAAATTATGAGTGGAAGGTATTGTCAACACATAAAGATAAGGTGAGCGGATATGAAAATGCTATAATCATTCCCACATATATTCTGACAGCCGAGAATAACACCTATGTGGAAGGAATCCCATATTGTTGGGGTGGATATCATGGATTAGCTGGGGAGCGTTATCAATATCAGAGCTTTGAGTCTGTATCTGGGCTAACAAACATGACTGCCGGAAACCTATATGCATATCCAGATGGATTGGTGTGGGGCACAATTGGTTTGGATTGCGTTGGATTTGTTATGTCAGCATATGATATGGCAGGCAGTAAGCTTCATTCAAGTGACTTTGTAAACATAGGAGAAGAGGTTTCTTTTGGTAACATGAAACCGATGGATATTCTCGCCAGAAATGGACATGTTATGCTATACGGGGGCATGGAAGGAGACAAATGCCTTACTTATGAAGCGTTGGGGGTCGAAAGTGTCCCCGGCGGTGGAAGAACGAATAGTTTCACGCGGCTTACGCTTGCGGAAATATCGGAGGCAGGATATGTAGCCAGAACCCTGTTCTGTTCAAGCTGTGACCAGACAGGCAAAACATCTATCAGTTCAAGTACCCACGTAACCTCTTGTTCAGTGTGTGGTTACAAATGGCCAAATACAGACGCGGCTCATAATATAGAAATCGTACAGGGAACAACAAAACATACTTACATATGTTCAGCTTGTGATTATGAGCGTAGCGAATTTCATAATCGAGATACAGTAACTTATGTAAACGGAAGTTCTCAACATACCTGTACATGCTCTATTTGTGGAAAGACCTGGAGCGAAGCACATACGTTTGCAAACGGGTCATGCGATGTGTGTGGTATGAGACACGGGGTATTCGTACCGATTAACGGGATGCCATCAGAAGATTCCTTGACATCCAACGAGTGCACAATTGAATGCGAATAAATCCGAATAATGCAGTGAGGTGAGAAACGATGAAAGGAAAATCGATTGCCCTGCTTGTGTTGCTGATACTGCTTCTATCCCTGTCTGTGAGCTGCGGTTCAGCGACGAACCCACCGAATAAGAGTACAGGACAAACAGAGGATGTGGGACCCACCGAAAATACAGAACCCACTGAAAACATAGAATCCACCGAAAATCTGGGGGAGATGACGACGGAATCTTCCACTGACGCGGAAACTGAATCGGAGGAGACGACCGAAGAAGATACCACGGTTTCAACGCAGGAGGCAACAGAAGAATCGACGGAAGAATCAACCGAAGAAGCGACTTCCAAGGCACCGGTGGTTGAAATCAGGGTGCCAATCGAGGAGATAAAAGAACCGTTGCACACCTTTTCGTGGGGCGCGGAAAGCGGACAGCTGGGATGGACGTATCTTTCCATTTCCGACGAATACGTTGGACCGAAAGACTTTGCCGTTGAGAATGATGTGCTCTATATTCTTGACAATGTAAATGCTCGTATTGTGATTATGGAGGACGGACAGATTACTGAAATCAAATCCGAATATGTACGCGGAGGGAGTGAGCTGATTTGTCAAAATCAGATGATTGCTGTAACCTCTATAACGGGCGATTGGGTTGCGATTTATCGTAAAGACGGTACACTTGTACATATGGTCGATTACAGCAATGTGAAGAATGCTCCGTTTATTATCGATGTGATCGAAATAGGAGAAACATATGTAGTGTGGTACGAATGGGAGACCAAAGCCCTTTATCGATACGACTGGGGACAGGACAGTGGAGAG
>JAFQDI010000157.1 GCA_017416055.1 Lachnospiraceae bacterium | reverse complement strand
TTTAAAATAACAAACTGCTTAAAAAACTTCACCCCGGTCACTTCCAGAGGGATATTTCCGCGCTTCGTCACCAGAACCACATCTTTCAGCCATTTAAAACGCGCCGGATCATCCGTGGTGGGAAACACCTTCACTTCGCCGCGAATACCGTGGGTGGAGGAAATCACACCCACACGTAACATGTCATTCATACTACTAGACTCCTCAAATCATACGATAAAATGCTACCCATACAACTAAGGGCTGCCACACATTTTGTGCAGCAGCCCTCCACATTACTGAATCTTCAAATCTACTTTCTTCTCTTCTCTGGAAGCGGCTGCTTTTACAACGCTACGGATTGCTTTTGCAATACGGCCCTGTTTTCCGATAACCTTACCCATATCAGAGGGCGCTACCGAAAGCTCCATGACGATCTCTTCGCCATCAACGGTTTCGGTAACTACCACTTCATCCGGATTCTCCACCAGAGACTTGGCAATTACTTCCACTAAATCTTTCATACGCTGCCTCCCGGGAAATTACTTTTCGATGCCTGCAACCTTAAGAAGCTTAGCAACAGTCTCAGTAGGCTGTGCACCGGTAGCCAGCCACTTCTTAGCTTTCTCCTCGTCAATCTTTACAACGCTGGGATTCTGGTTAGGATCATAGTAACCAACTTCCTCGATAAATCTTCCGTCTCTGGGAGAGCGGGAATCTGCTACTACCACTCTGTAGAAAGGTGCCTTCTTCTGACCCATTCTCTTCAATCTCATCTTTACTGCCATTTTAATTTACCTCCTGGTATGTTTTCCTTTTTTGTTATCTATGATTATCAGGTTTTGTTGTTAGAAGGGAAATTTAAATCCGCCTCTGCGGCCGCCCTTGCCGGACATCATTCCTGACATCTGCTTCATCATTTTTTTGCTCTGTTCAAACTGGTTGAGCAGGCGGTTCACATCACTCACCTCAACTCCCGCACCTGCCGCGATACGGCGCTTACGGGAAGGATTGATGCACTTGGGATTTGCTCTCTCCTTCGGCGTCATGGAAAGGATGATGGCTTTCGGTTTGTTCATCGCCTTGTCATCAATCTCCACATTTTTCAGCTTGTTTCCCATTCCGGGGAGCATTCCCATGATATCCTGAAGACTGCCCATCTTCTTCATCTGGTCGAATTGTTCCAGCATATCATTGAAATCAAACTCGGCTTTTTTGAACTTCTTCGCCAGCTTATCGGCCTGTTCCTCTGTATATGCCGCCTCTGCCTTCTCGATCAGGCTCATCACATCGCCCATGCCGAGAATTCGAGAAGCCATACGATCGGGGTAAAACTGCTCGATATCCGTCAGTTTCTCGCCCACGCCGGAGTACAGGATCGGCTTTCCGGTCACTGCACGGATGGAAAGGGCCGCACCGCCTCGGGTGTCAGAATCCAACTTCGTAAGAATCACACCGTCAATGCCGATGCGCTCGTTGAAGCTGTTCGCCGCATTCACTGCGTCCTGTCCGGTCATGGCATCCACAACGAGGATCGTCTGATCGATCTTCACCGCTGCCTTGATCGCTACCAGTTCCTCCATCAGTGCCTCATCAATATGCTGACGTCCGGCGGTATCCACGATCACCAGATCGTTTCCGTTCTTTCCGGCATGCTCAATGGCCGCTTTCACGATGTCCACAGGGTTGTGCTTATCTCCCATAGTAAACACGGGAACGCCAACCTTTCCACCGTTAATCTGCAGCTGCTCGATCGCTGCGGGACGATAAACATCCGCCGCTACCAAGAGAGGTCTGCGATACTTCTTCAGCTCACCGCCCAACTTCGCTGACATGGTCGTCTTACCGGCACCGTTCAAGCCTACCATCATCAGAACATTCAGTCCCGAATGCATCGGCAGACGCACCGGCTCACTACCCATGAGCTTCACCAGCTCTTCGTTCACAATCTTGATCACGGTCTGTCCCGGTGTCAGGCTGTTCATCACATCCTGTCCGATAGCCCGCTCCTCAACCGACTTCACGAACTGCTTCACCACGCGGAAGTTAACATCTGCCTCCAGAAGAGCCATCTTTACTTCGCGAAGCGCTGTCTTCACGTCAGCTTCGGTCAGGCGACCTTTGCTTTTCAAGCCTTTAAATATATTTTGCAGTTTTTCCGAAATGCCTTCAAATGCCACGGACTAACCTCCCAAACTCACACTCACTTAAATCCTACAGTTCGCCGACGATCTCCGAAGCGATCGCCTCGATTTCTGTGACCAGACGCACATCACCAGTCTCGCCACACTGACGAGCCAGCGCATGAATCTGCTCGACCTTCGCGCGGGTATTCACAAACTTCGCCACCAACTGAAGTTTCTCCTCATAATCAGCCAACTGCTTGTTACATCTGCGGATCATATCGTGAACTCCCTGTCGGGAAATCCCCCGCTCCTCGGCGACCTCGCTCAGCGATAAATCGTTGAACACCACATCTTCATATATCTGGCGCTGATGCTCTGTCAGCAGCTCGCCGTAAAAATCATATAATAACGTTTGCTCAACAATCTTCTCCACATTCATCACCGAATGGTACTATACACGAAAAAGAAATGGTTGTCAAGTGTTTTTACTTGACAATTTAACTTTTTTATGCCCGCAGCATATTAATACACTGCCCTGCTACCGCCAGTAGACAGCAAGTTACCAAAAACCAGAAAATTACCTGCACAACAACTTTTTTCTTTAATTCAAGCTTATCTTTCCAGTACAGTGTACAATAAACACTCAGCAGTACACCCAACAAGGTCGTAATCATCAAACTTGCCAGATCAGACCGCAGATAACCATTTTCCGCCAGATAATCGGAAACGGTGAGGAGCAACAGCTCGATAAAATCATAAAGCAGGTAAAAAAAGGTCAATACAGGAAACACAATTCTTTTTTTCTGAACCGACCATCCTCCGACAAAGAGAAGGCCACAAATCAGCACACTAACCGGAATCAATATGTACTGTCCATCCCCGTAAGCGAGAAACATCAGCTTGATTGCAGAAAAGGAGCTCAGCGGAATCTGCATCGGCAACCAGTACATGATCGCAATGTTGATCAGGGTAATTATTGCAAGGGCCTTTAATCCAAAGGAAAGACTCTGCTCCAATCCGGTCAATGAAAGCTCTTCGCTCACCTTATTCTTTTCTGTTATCTTCATGCTCTTTGGTACCTCAAAATAATCTCATTTTGCGCTTTGCGATTCAACTGAACAAACTGAATACTGTAGCCGCCCACTCTGACAATCAAATCTCCGTGACGCTCCGGATGTACCTGTGCGTCCAGCAAATCCTGCAGATTAGCCGTAGAAATCTGTGCCATCTGTCCGCCTCCGTTCATAAAGGTTCTGATCAGAGACACCACATTTTTGCGCTGCGCTTCTGTTTCCAGCATCTTCGTAGGAAGATTCACATTCAAGGTAGTTCCGCCGATTCCTTTATGCAGCGGAAGCTTTGCCACGGATGAAAGCATCGCGGTCAGACCCAAATGATCTGCTCCCGGTCTGGGACCCATGGTATTTCCCAAAGGCTCTCCCGCAAATCTTCCATCCGGAAGCGCGCCTGTTTTTTCTCCGTATTTGATTCCCTTCGTAAGCAGCGAACAAGCTCCCGTGTACACACCGCCACGCACGGAACGATATTTGGCAAGTTCATCCCAGTAAGAGTTCAGCACCCGTACTGCCATCTCATCCGCTTCCGGATCATCGTTGCCAAACTTCGGTGCCATATTCAGGAGCATCTGTCGTTCACGCTCGAATCCTTCAAAATTCGCCCGGAGCATATCCATCAGTTCGGTTTTGGACAAACGTTTCTGCTCATAAACTAGTTTACGAATCGCGGTAAAGGAATCTGCAACCGCAGCAACACCGGCAGTTTCGATCATACCATATCCATAGATGGGACCACCCGCATCATGATTAATTCCACGCTCCAACACACCATCGGTAAACACGCCCTTTACCAACTTCGAATGATTTGCCACACGAATCTCTTGTCCGGCCGAACAAAGCTCACAATGTATTTTAGTAAAATAACGAAGTTGCGTTTCAAATGCCTCATAAAGCTCTTCAAAAGTCTCGCACTCCACGAAGGGTTTCGTTTTCGGACCGATCTGCATCTCGGATCCTTTCATGGATTTTCCTCCGTTCAGCGTCACCTCGAGCACTTTGGCCAGATTCATTCTTCCGTCCTCACAGCCGATATTGCTCTTTCCCGGAACCTCAATCTCCTGACAACCTGCCGTTCCATAGTCTCGAGCATCCCACAAAGTAACCCCGACTCTCTGCAATGCGGGGATCACCAGTTTATCGCTGACAATGGTCGGATCCGCCATACCCTCAGACCAAATTTTAACAACCAAATCCAACAACTCTTGCTGAGCGTCTTCCCGTACTCTCACTACCATACGCGGATGGGTGTCATGGATATTTCTCAATACTTGCAAAAACAGATATGTCAGCTCATTGGTCGCATCACTGCCATCTTCCGGTCTGCATCCACTAAGGGTAGAATTATGCGCACCGGCCTCCCAAAGCTTAAACATAATGGACGTAATGGATTCTTCCACGCTGATTACATCTCCCTGTTCAAGAGAAGTCCGATAGAACGGATACAGATACTGGTCCACGCGTCCGAGGCAGTCCACCCAATCCCACATGGACAGACACCACATCAACTGAACCGCCTGATATAAAGTTACCGGTTTTCGGTGAGCCACAAACGCACAGTTTTCCGCAATCTCAGTGTAGTATTTCTTCTGTACGTGATCTTCCTCCTTCTGCGCCAATTCCAGTGCATATCGGGAATACTGCTCAAGATATGCGATCATTCCACGAACAATAATCCTGTTTGCCTCATAAAAGTCAGCAGTTTCTTGATCCCGCTGATTTTTTTTCGCCCAGAAGTCAATCTTTTCCAGCATGCCATCCAGTCCGTTTTCCAGCAAGGTAACGTAATTCGGGATAGTATGTCCCTGATAATCCCCTGCATCAAATAACTTCTCCTTTGTAATCGCTTGATATGCTTCAGCACCGCAGCGCTCAATTCCCAATCGTTCAACATGCGATTTCGTCATCGGCTTCAGTCTCTTCTTCAACCGACTCGTTCTCTCCATTTCTGCTCGAGAATATCCAAAGGAATCATAATACTCTTCGCTTTGTGTCACAAGACCGATATGAAAATGCTCGTATACCGGATAAGTGGGACGAACGATTCCGACAACCGCTTCATGGGGATAGATCTTCATCTCCGTCACCAGCCAGGAGCGAACAATGCCATTTGCCAGATTGATTACGTAAGGCGTATCAGGATGCTCCTCAAATTCATCTACAAAAGGATTCAATCCGTGTGTAGACACCGGTTCAATTTGGGTACCTTCGCGATCTTTGCGACATTTCAATCGGGTATGTATATCATTTTTCACCATCTGCATACGCTCGCTAAAGGCAAGACGTTCCTCTGTACTGCGATAATCTCTCATTCAGTCTCCTCCTTTTTATCCAATCATTACTTTTTTTCCTGTACGGTCCGCTATCTTCTTGCAAAACCTTTCGATCAATTCCTTCTGCTGCGGTTCTCCCTCATATTTCACAGCAACTCCCAGTTGCTCCGCTTTCGAAATTCCCAGACGATGATATGCCATCAAATGAATTTCTTTTATGCACGCAAATCGAAGTGCTATATCTGCAATTCCTTCAAAATGCATATCTGTATCATTCAATCCCGGAATAATCGGACATCGAAGGATAGCTTCTGCTCCGAGTCGGTCGAGATAAGCCAAATTTCTCAAGATCGGTGCTTGTGATACTCCACAAAATTCCCGATACGCATCTTCGCCCGTCGCCTTATAATCAAATAAAAAACAATCGGTGTACGAAGCAATCTCCCCAATCACCTTTTCACTTGCGAATCCTGAAGTCTCCACGCAGGTATGTATGCCCTCTTTCTTCGCCTGCTTCAACAATTCTAATGAAAATGCAGCCTGGCACAAAGGTTCTCCACCAGATAATGTTATCCCGCCGCCGCTTTCCCGGTAAAATTCCCGATCACGGCTCACCTCCGCAATTACTTCAGCTACACTTATCCTCCTGCCAATCAACGCGAGTGCTCCAGTAAAGCAACTTCCCACGCATGCTCCGCAGCCTGTACATCGCTCCCGGTCTATCCGATGAACTCCGTTAGCAAGTGTATGACACCCGTTCGGGCAAGCCTTCACACATTCGCCGCAGCCGATACATCGCTCAGCATTATACATTATCTGTGGATCGGAGGACAATCCTTCCGGGTTGTGACACCAAAGACAGCGTAACGGACATCCTTTCAGAAACACAACCGTACGGATACCGGG
>JAFQDI010000156.1 GCA_017416055.1 Lachnospiraceae bacterium | reverse complement strand
TGGTCGATCAACAGTTCCGCATTGACACCAAACAGCTGATACAGAAATGCTTCATTATAATAATCATTCGATTTTCCCAGCGAACACCGGGCGATATCCCCCATTGTATACAGACCGTGCTCCTCCAACTTTTTCGCATACCCATGTCCGACCCGCCAGAAATCGGTCAACGGACGGTGAGCCCAGAGCAGTCTGCGATAGGACATCTCGTCGAGTTCGGCAATGCGCACGCCGTCCTCGTCCGGCTCCACGTGCTTCGCCACAATATCCATCGCAACCTTGCATAGATACAGATTTGTTCCGATACCGGCTGTGGCTGTGATCCCGGTGGTCTCGTAGACATCCTGAATCATCTTCCTCGCGAATTCCCTCGCAGAAAGTCCACTGACCTTCAGATAAGCCGTCACATCCATCATCACTTCATCGATGGAATAGACGTGGATGTCCTCCGGTGCGACATACTTCAAATATACATGGTAAATTTGGGTGCTGCAGTTCAGATAATGTGCCATGCGCGGCGGTGCCACGATATAGTCGATCTCCAGAGACGGATCCAACTCCAGCTCCTTCGCATTGAACGAAGTTCCGGTGAATCTGCGCTCAGGTGCACACTGCCTGCGTTTAGCATTTGCCTCCTTCACCTTCTGCACCACCTCAAACAGTCTGGGTCTCCCGGGAATTCCGTAAGATTTCAACGACGGCGAGACTGCCAGACAGATGGTCTTCTCCGTGCGGCTGGCATCGGCCACCACAAGATTTGTGGTGAGCGGGTCCAACCCGCGCTCTATACACTCCTGCGAGGCGTAGAAGGACTTGAGATCGATCGCAATGTATATCCGATTTTCCGTCACGTTCCACACCTCCATCTTGTCTTCTAAACAAAAACGATCTACGTCGCAATCAAGAAAGATCCGAAGAAATTTTCTCTCCCTCCTGCAAGGTCATGGCATCCATCGCCATCTTCACCAACTCACGAACCTTCTCCTCGGGCATATGCATCTTCTCGGAAAGTTCTGAAAGGGTCGCCTCTCTGCCCAATTCTTCTGCAAGACGCGCCGTCACGATCATCAGCGAGTTCACCTGTGACGCCAGATAGCCGCCCACATCGGCCTGACTGCCTGCCTCCGCAAGCGCATCCTCGATCGCCCGTTTAATCTCCGTCAGGATCAGTTCCTCGAAAGAACCTCCCTCATACATGCTGACCGCCATCACCAGCGCCATATTCGCCTCCTGGATCAGATCCATCAGCAAAACGCCCTGACCGCGGTACAGTGCCGCTGTCTTTGCCGCAAACCGAAGGCGGCCTTCAATCAACGCCTTTCCCACAGAAGTGTCTCCGGCCAACAACTGCCTAAGTTGTTCCTCCTCCCGCACTTTACTGAAACGGGGAAGCGCAGACAAATCAGCCATGTACATCTTATAATACGCGGAATCCTCCTCGTCCTCTTCCTGCACTTCATTATTTCCACTATGGGAAGCGGTACCGGATTGTGTGTTTTCCTCCGCCTCAGCTTTCGCTGTCATCTCCGCAATATAATCTTCACTCTCCACCAGCACATGATTTTGGCTCAAATACTGGTTTATCATCTCCATTTGGTCTGCGGATAATGCGTATCCTTTGAATGCATCCTCCACCTGTCCTTTCGTCAGGCAAAATCCGTTCGCCGCCGCCAGCGTGAGCAGATTTTCCAGATCTTCCATAAAACTTTCCGGTCTTCCCATGGTATCTCCTCTTTTTTGAAATTTGTTCTTTGCTCGTTCTCAAGTATCGTTTACGTCAATTCAGCTTCGTCTAAATCGCTTCGCGATCTCCCACGCGCCCTGATTGAGAATCTCTTTCATCTGTTCTCTTTCTTCCCCGGCCGCCTGCATCATCCAATCCAATTCATCCAAAAATCCCTTCACATGAGGCACCCGATACGCTCCGGCATCACTGCCCGGTGCCAGCTTCACACCTAGCTGCATCGCACGTCGTACAGTGTCCATCTGTTCCTCACCATACTTTTTAAGCACATCATCGGGGGAACGACCGTCGCCAATCTGATTCGTCATCGGCGAGATGGTGGGGACCCATACTGCCCCGGTCTCCTTCAACAACGAAAGTGCATCCTCCGTCTGCAAATATCCATGCTCCAGACTGTCGATACCGGCCTCCAGTGCTGCGCAAATCGGCTCTGCTCCGTTCACATGTGCCATCACCGAGAAGCCTTCCTCGTGAGCAATGTGAACCATCTCGCGCATCCAATTTGCAGAAAGACCGCCCCCGTTGATCTGCGGATAAACATCAAAATCCAGTATTCCGCCCAGCATGACCTTCACGAAATCTCCTCCGGCCTTCTTTACTTCTTCAATCAACTGTCGGTACTCTCTCAGCGTATCAAAACTCTTCCCTACTATTTTACCATAAAATCCGTTTTTGTGGATAGCAAAAATCGGAGTCCTGTACTCAATTCCGTATTCCGGGGCAAGTTCTCTGGCCCGCACTGAGGTGCCGGACGTGTCTCCGCCGTCCCTAATATAAGTGATGCCCGCGTCCCGGTAGGCAGCGAGCGTCTCGCGGATAAAGTTCTCCTCCGGTGCAAGTGCATGTCTCGCCAACGCCACACGAAAATCCACGCCGTCCAATACCATATGGGCGTGACATTCCGCCGCACACCAAAACTTTTCATCTATCACCTGTTTACCCATCTATCTTCACTTCTTTCTGTTCTGCCGTCTCCTGTTCCCTGCTACCGTATACTCCACCCAATCAGCTTTCCAACTCCAACAACATCTTCTTCAGTTCAATCATCTGATCACGCAACACAGCCGCCTGCTCGAAATCCAGTTCCGCCGCCGCCTGATTCATCTTCTTCATAATCTGCTTGATTGCCTTCGTCAGTTCCTTCGCGTTCATGGACTCCGGGTCCTTTTCCAGACGAGCTGCGCCCTTCTTCTTTGAACTCTCCTCCGCCTTAGAAATAGAAATCAGATCCCGGACAGCCTTTTTGATCGTCTCCGGTGTGATGCCGTGAGTCTCATTGTACGCCTGCTGGATTTTTCGGCGTCGGTTCGTCTCAGAGATCGCCCGCTCCATGGATTCGGTAATCGTGTCCGCGTACATAATCACGTGTCCTTCCGCATTTCGCGCGGCACGTCCGATGGTCTGAATCAGGGAAGTCTCAGAGCGCAAAAATCCTTCCTTGTCCGCATCGAGAATCGCCACGAGACCAATCTCCGGAATATCCAAACCTTCTCGTAGCAGATTGATTCCCACCAGCACATCAAACAAATCCAGACGCATATCGCGGATGATCTCACTGCGCTCCAGCGTGTCAATGTCCGAGTGCAGATACTTTACACGGATACCTGCCTCCCGCATATAGCCGGTCAAATCCTCCGCCATCCGCTTCGTCAGCGTAGTCACCAACACTTTGTTCTTCTTCGCCACTTCCTTATTCACCTGGGCGATCAGATCATCCACCTGGCCGTAGACCGGGCGCACCTCAATCTCCGGATCCAAAAGTCCGGTAGGCCGGATCAACTGCTCCGCTTTCAACAGTTCATGCTCTGCCTCATACACGGAAGGTGTCGCTGAGACAAACAACAGCTGATCAATCTTCTCCTCAAACTCCGTAAAATTCAGCGGACGATTGTCCAGCGCCGACGGCAGGCGGAAACCATACTCCACCAGCGTGGTCTTTCGCGAGCGGTCGCCGGCATACATACCCCGAATCTGCGGCACCGTAATGTGGGACTCGTCAATAATCATCAAAAAATCATCCGGGAAATAATCCAGCAGTGTGTGAGGCGGCTGACCGGGTTCAAGCCCCGTCAGATGTCTCGAATAATTCTCAATACCGGAGCAGAAGCCCGTCTCCTGCATCATCTCCACATCGTAATTCGTCCGCTCCGCGATTCGCTGCGCCTCCAATAATTTATCATTCTGTTTAAACCAGGCCACCCGCTCCTTCGCCTCCGCAAGGATCGCCTCCGCGGCCCGTTTCATCTGCTCCTTATCCACCACATAGTGGGAGGCAGGGAAAATCGCCACATGCTCCAACCGACAGATCGTCTCCTCCGTCAACGTATCAAACTCCGTGATCCGGTCAATCTCGTCACCAAAAAACTCCACACGAATCGCATTCTGCCCGGAAACCACCGGAAAAATATCCAGCACATCTCCCCGCACCCGAAACGAGCCACGCCGAAAATCCATATCGCTACGGTCATACTGAATATCCACCAGCTGGTGAATAATATCATCTCGGTCACGGATCATCCCCGGTCGCAGAGACACTACCATCTTCTGATAGTCGATCGGGCTACCCAGGCCGTAAATGCAGGACACCGACGAGACAATGATCACATCCCGTCTCTCGGAAAGTGCCGCCGTCGCCGAATGGCGAAGCTTGTCAATCTCGTCGTTGATGGATGAATCCTTCTCAATATAAGTGTCCGTGGAAGGGACATAGGCCTCGGGTTGGTAGTAATCATAGTAGGATACAAAGTATTCCACTGCGTTATCTGGAAAATACTCTTTAAACTCGGAGTACAGCTGTGCTGCAAGTGTTTTATTGTGCGCTATTACCAAAGTCGGCTTCTGCAGCCGCTCGATGATATTGGCCATGGTAAAGGTCTTTCCGGAGCCCGTAACACCCAATAAAGTCTGGAATTGATTACCTTCCTTGAAGCCTTCGACCAGCTTTTCAATGGCCTGAGGCTGGTCGCCGGTGGGCTTGTATTCAGAATAAAGAATGAAGTTTTTTTGTGTATTTTGCATAAAATCAGCCCCCTAAACTTACGCTGAAAAAAGTCGTCTATCAGCCAAAAATTCGTCGTGAGATCAACAAAATTCGTCGTGGAAAATCACAAAATGAGGTAAAAATACGCCCACGACGAATTTTGTTGAAAGTTTTCGTTTTCCCGTTTTTGGCGGTCAAGATGACCCCAAGCGGAACACATGGACAGGGTAAGACTAAACAATGAGAATAGTATACCACAAAGACAGGGAAAAGTACAGATTCCAAGCGCCATTATTCAGGACATATCCGGAAGAAATTGCCTCACATCCGGCACAATCTGCAACAGTTCCCGTTTAAATTGCTCACGTTTTTCCAAATCCGGCAACACTTCTTTCATGAACGTCTCAATTTCCGGAACGCCATCGGCGATGATATTGCGATTGTCTGCATAGACATCCAGCGTAACAATTTCTCTGGCATGTCCCATCAGCTTGGACACTGCCTTTGGACTGAACTTTTCTTTCAACAAAAGGGTACAATAAGTACTGCGCAAATCATGCCATCGAATATTGGGCAGCCCATTTTCTTCCAAAAGCTTTTTATAATAGTTGGTATGAAATCCACTGCTTCTCGGTTTTCCATAAGTGGAACAGCAAATGTAATTCCCATCATAAAAGGGATTGTTCTTGTCATTTATTCTCCTGCTACGATTTTTCTCGTACTCATGACGTTCCTTTATGATGGCTTCAAAGACAATATCCGGGATGGGAAGCTCTCTGTGACTGGATTCGGTTTTTACTCCAATCTCCTGTTTTGTCAACGTTTTCGGTGCAAATTTCTCTTTCGGCACGTCGTGTACCCTGCCGAGCTGACGTTCCACTTTAAGTGTTCTATTGATATAATCAACGTCAGAATACTTCAAACCGATAATCTCAGATGAGTATTGTGATTAAAAGGGCGGCAAACCGAAGTTTGCCGCCCTTCTACTCGTTATGCAATTGTATTAATGATCAAGAGAAAATATCTTAGAACGCTCTCTTTCTGCGATAAGCAACAGTTGCGATAATGCCCAAGCTGCTGATGCACAGAAGAACGATCCACAGAGCCATCATGCTGTTGTCGCCGGTCTGAGGACTGTCAGGAGCGCTCGGAACGGTGCTATCAGCATAAGCCAATGCGTAGGTAGAGAACTTATCGGTCTCGAAGGTGAAGCTGTTATCGTTGGGATTGAAAAAGCCCTCGATAACATCAGTAATCAGCTGGCCGTTTGCATCTTCGTGGACACGGATAATCTTGTAAGTACGAGTAATAGAAGCATCCGTATTGATCAGATTTTCAGGAATTGTAATTGTGATTGCAACCTTGCCACTGGTTTCGGTAACCGGTGTTTCGGCTGCTGTACCAACCTGCTTGAACAGGTCGATATCCAGGTACATTCCGATCTCATCATCGCCGGCCTTGGCTTCTGCCTCTTCCTTATGCTTGGCAGGTGCCGCATTGGAGATATCCTCGACCTTCAGATAAACCTTAACCTCTGCGCCATCTGCGACCTGAGACTGCTCTTCATCTGTAAGAACGTTTTCGATCAGCTCAATATCTGTATTGGTAAGATTTGTGTTTGCAGCAGTATCGTTTGTGGTTGTATTAACCGGCTTATTCTCCGGCAGGGTCATTGTTTCAAATGCACCGCAATCAGCACATTCACGCTTATAACCGCCATCGTTCTGAACAGCCCAGTTGCCCCAAGTGTGTGCCAATGTCTCATTTGCGTTACAACGGCAGGATCTGGTGTGCGTGCCATCATTGTTGTCGGACCAGTCCGTCCACTGGTGTTCGGTTGTTTCGGGAATTTCCTCTGTATAGGAATATCCGCAACCGTCGGT
>JAFQDI010000155.1 GCA_017416055.1 Lachnospiraceae bacterium | reverse complement strand
TCTCGATGAACGCCTCTCACGGAAGTAGGGGTGGAGAAGGTATAGGTGGTGGTCTGGCTGCGATTTCTCAGCGTAGCGGTGACATAGACGTAATCATAGTACTCATAAAACGTCCGATCCGTTTCCACTAACAGCATGAGGTCTCCGTATTCAAAGGTTTTTACCACCCGTTGTGGTTCTGCATCCTGTTTCGTTTCATATAAATGAACCTCCCAAAAACAGATCATGCAAATAAAGATAAACATCATGATTGCGATAATCGAATATAGAATGGATTTCTTCATGATAGGTCCTCCGGATGAGTGATCTCTTTTGTTCTTTCATTTAATTATACACGAAATATGGGGGAACCCCACGGGGGATTTTAAAAAATAGTTTAACTAAGAGTTAATCTCCAAACTAGCTTTCAGTTTACTCCAGAAATCACTTCGGCGAAAGCATTCCGTTTTAGGGAAATCAATACCTGAACAATCGGAACGGTGATGGGAGTGAAGAACGTTATGGCAGATCATAAAACAGCACGGATGTTACTTCTTCCGCAGAAAGATTGTAAAATTTGACCGGGGAATTACGATGCAGCCGCTTAAGGATACCATCAAAGTCAAGGTTACCATTACTAACAGAAAACGTTAATAAAGTTTCATGATCATTCCTCTTCTTGGTAGATGTTGTTTGAAGCAAAGACCGAATCTCAACTTCAGTTGGTGATTCTTTTTTTAAGCATAAGGTAGAAAGCGATCGTCGCGATCACATCCGCGCAGAAAACCAACTGTAAGATTACGACCCAGAAGGATTCGCGGAAAGTGAAATGGCGTTGGCGGTCTGCATTTATAACCGCCGACGTGGTCAACAGGCCGGTTAAAACTAAAGTGAGACAACTAAACAGAAAAAGTCCAACCGCAAAAGCAAACGTAAAAATTGTAAAGGAAAATAAAACGCCCAAAACGAAGATCAGTCCATAGGCAGGTACTTGGAGCAGTTTAACCAAGACAGCGGATTTCGCCAGAGAGAAGGCATCCCATCCTTTGTGGATACTGAGGAAGAAGCAAATTCCGCTTGATACTGCGGCGAGTAAACAAAACAATAGTAGGGAAGCAATCAAATACAATCCATTGCTTTGAAATACATATTCCATGATAAATTTAAATAGAGGGACCTCTGCTGAGTAAAAAATAGTCGCCAACGAGCACAGAGCCATGTACGGAAGTAAAGTTGTGGGTAAGAGGAGCCAGAAGCTTTGTTTGTTCATCGATATACCTCCGGGGAAGTGTTACTTCGTTTGCCTTCTGATCGCCCTCTTCAGCATCCACAGTGCAAACATCGCACCGCATGCCTCACCAACCACCAGCGCGGAAGCAAGTCCGTTCTCACCGAAGAAGTGATCAAGGATAAACATGAACGGGATGTAGAACACCAGCTCGCGCACGAACGCATGGAGCATGGTTCCGCGCCCGTTACCCATCGCCTGCATACAGTAGGAGGTGTGGTAATTAATGAACTGCACCGGGGATGCCAGACAGCGGATTCGCAGGAAAACCGCTGCAAAGCCTATGGTCAAAAGAGCGGCCTCGGCATCACCGGAAGAGGTATTTAAGAACAGCCGGGTCACCGGTGAAGCGAAGATTTCCAGTAAAAGAATACTGACGGCAGAGATGATCAAACCGTAGGTTCTGGCGGTGTTGATCGTCTTTTTCATTCGATCGTGGTTTCCGGAGGAGTAGTTGTAGGCTACGATGGGCAGCATGCCCTGACAGATGCCGATGTTGATCGCATTCGGCACGCGCTCCACCTTCATGACAATGCCCATGCCGGCAAGAACCAGATCGCTGTGCGCCGCAGAGAGCATATTGACGCAAATATTTGCCAGGTCGAACAGTCCGGTGAGGATAGCGGAGGGAATGCCCACAGAGAAGAGATTTTTGATGCTCTCTCTGCTGATCTGCCGCGCGGCAGACATACTCATGCTCAGAGACGCGGTCTTTGAGGCTTTTCCAAAGGCATACAGCAGATAGCCGCAGGCGAACACGTTGGACAGAAGCGTTGCCAGCGCTGCACCGAAAACCTCGTAACCTTCCGGGAAGAGCACAAACATGAACAGCGGATCAAGGACGATGTTCAAAACACCGCCGCTGCTCAGACCGAAGCTGGCCTGTTTTGCATAGCCGACATTTCGCAGAAGATGTGCCAGCGTCGCAGACAGGATGGTTGGAAGGCTGCCGATCACGATGACCAGGATCGTATACTGGCGTGCAAAGCCGATCGTCGCATCGGATGCGCCAAGCATATTCAGAACCGGATCGAGAAATGCACCGATCAGCGCGGAATACAGAAGCGCCACGGCGATGGCGCCGTAAATGCTGAACGCGCTGACCCGTTTTGCCTCCTCGGGCCGTCCGCTTCCGATGAGTCTTGCAATCAGGCTGCCGCCACCGACACCGAACAGGTTGGCAAAAGCGACGGTCATCAGGAAGATGGTGAGTGTCAACGTGGTCGCAGCCATCATGTAGGAGTTTCCTGTTCGCCCGATGAAGAATGCGTCCACCACATTGTAGATCAGATTGATGAGCTGGCTGATGATCGTGGGAATCGCCAGTGTCATGAGGGCTTTTGGTACGGGTATCGTTTCAAATAGATCTTTTTTGCTGACTTCTGTTTTCATGTTCTAACCGGCTTTCTTCTGTTAAAGATTAAGTTGTCCGTGAGGCGAAGGTATTTATGCGCTGAACTGACTGTTGTACAGATTCGCGTAGAATCCACCTTTCGCCAACAATTCTTTGTGATTTCCCTGCTCAATAATGTGTCCGTCTTTCATGACGAGGATGATATCAGCTTCTCGGATTGTGGACAGGCGGTGTGCGACGATGAAGGAGGTTCTGCCCTCCATCATGCGGCCGAAGGCCTCCTGAATCTTTATCTCGGTACGAGTATCGATGGAGGAGGTTGCCTCGTCAAGAATCAGAATAGGAGGCAGGCAGAGCATTACGCGGGCGATACAAAGAAGCTGTTTCTGTCCCTGAGAGAGTTGGCCTCCGTCCTCGTTGATTACGGTGTCGTAGCCCTTTGGCAGACGACGGATAAAACTGTGTGCGTGGGCAGCCTTCGCAGCGGCGATAATCTCTTCCTCGGTTGCGTCGGGCTTGCCCATGATGATATTGTCGCGGATGGTTCCGGCCTTCAGCCAAGTGTCCTGCAAAACCATGCCGTAGCCGGTGCGCAGACTTCCTCTGGTCATGTGACGGATATCTGTATGATCCACTTGAATATTGCCGTCGTTTACGTCGTAGAAACGCATCAGCAGGTTAATGATCGTGGTTTTGCCGCAGCCGGTGGGGCCGACGATGGCCACGCGCTGTCCGGGCTTTGCGGTCAAGTTAAGGTTCTCAATCAAGGACTGCTCGGGAACGTAGGAGAAGGAAACGTCGCTGAGTGTCACTTCACCCTGAATGTTGGAAAGTTCAACCGCATCTGTATCCTCGGGCACCTGAGGGGTCTCCTCGATCAGAGCGAAGACGCGGCCGGCGCAGGCCAGAGCGTTCTGCAGCTCAGTAATAACACCGGAAATCTCGTTGAACGGCTTTGTGAACTGGTTCGCGTAGCTTAGGAAGCTGGAGAGCTGTCCCACGGTGATGCCTCCGTTTAAGGCGATCACTGCGCCTACGATACATACGCCCGCATAGATCAGGTTGTTGACAAAGCGGGTTGCAGGGTTGGTGATGGAGGAGAAGAAGATTGCGCGAAGCGAGCAACTTTTCAATCTTTCGTTGATCTCGTCGAAACGGGTGAGGACCTCATCCTCCTGTCCGAAAGCCTGAACCACCTTCTGATTGCCGATCATCTCATCGATCAGCGAGGTCTGTTCACCGCGAGTCTCAGACTGAAGTTTGAACATGGAGAAGGTATTCTTTGCAATGAAGCTGGCTACAAACAGGGAGATCGGGGTCAGCAAAACCACAACCAACGTGATGCTTAAGTTGATGGAGAGCATAAAGCCGAAGGTTCCGAGGATGGTGATCACTCCGGTAAACAACTGTGTGAAACCCATCAACAGTCCGTCCGCGAACTGGTCAACATCGTTGATGACACGGCTCACCACATCGCCGTAGGAGTGGCCGTCGATATACTTCAACGGAAGGATCTGGATACGGTCGAACGCCGCGCGGCGGATATCCCGCACAGTGCGGTAGGTCACAGTATTGTTGCAGAGGTTCATCAGCCACTGTGCGATCGCAGTCAGAGCGATGATCACAGCCATTTTCTTTAAGAGAGTAAAGATGCCCGCGAAGTCTACTTTGCCGGGAGCGACGATCAGATCCACCGTGTTACCGATAAGGATTGGCAGATACAGTGTCAAGAGGGCCGTAGCTGCCGCAAAAATCAGGGAGAGCAAAAGAAGTGGCCGGTAAGGTTTTAGGTAGGAGAGGACTTTTTTCAGCGTGCTGCCGGAAATGGTTGTTGTTTTTTTCATGTCCTTACACCTCCTTCGGGAACTGAGAATAGTAGATTTCCTGGTAAACCGTGCAGCTTGCGAGCAGATCTGCGTGAGTTCCGATGCCGGCGATCTCGCCGTCGTCCAGAACGATGATCTGATCGGCATACTGGATGGAAGATGCACGTTGGGAAACGATAAATACGGTCATGTCATCGATCTCGCGAATCGCCTTTCTGAGCTTTGCATCGGTGGCAAAGTCCAGCGCAGAGGCGGAATCGTCGAGGATCAGGATGTCCGGGTGACGGACGATGGCGCGGGCGATGGTCAAACGCTGCTTCTGGCCGCCGGAAAGATTTTTTCCGCCCTGAGCCACAAGTGCATCCAGTCCGCCTTCCTTGCGGTCCACAATCTCACGGGCCTGTGCCACGTCGAGTGCACGGTAGAGCTCTTCATCGGTCGCATCCGCATTGCCCCAGAGGAGATTGTCTCGGATGGTGCCCTTGAACAGAACGGCCTTTTGCAGAACCATGCCGATGCGGTCACGGAGGGCCTCAGGATCATATTCCTTCACATCGAGACCGTCCACGAGCACACGTCCTTCGGTCGCTTTGTAGAAACCGGGAATCAGGTTGACCACGGAGGACTTGCCGGAACCGGTGCCGCCGATGATGCCGATGGTTTGTCCCTTCATCGCCTTGAAATGGATGTCATTTAAGGACTCGGCACCGGCCCCCGCGTAGGTCAGACCTACATGGTCGAATTCGACCATGGGGACAGAAGCGTTATTTTCCACGGAAGGAAGGGCGGAAGGTTTTTCTTCCGTCGGAGTCTCCAAAACGGCCTGAATACGGTTTGCGCAGGCAAAGGCCTTGGTCATGGTGATGATCAGATTTGCCAGTTTCACCAGTTCCACAAGAATCTGGGACATATAGTTCACCAGCGCGATTACCTCACCCTGAGTGAGGGCTCCGCTCTCCACGCGAAGGGCTCCGGAGTAGATGAGAATCAGTGTTCCGATGTTTACAATGATGTAGGTGATGGGATTCATCAGCGCGGATACACGACCAACGAACTGCTGCAGTTTGATCAACGCAGCATTGCCCTCATCGAATCGTTCTACCTCATTTTCCTCTTGATGGAAAGCGCGGATTACACGGACACCGGTGAGATTTTCACGGGTGATGCCCAAAACACGGTCAAGAGCAGACTGAACACGTTTGTACTGAGGGATGCTCCACAGCATGATACCGAAGACAACGATACATAAGAGCGGGATCACCACCACAAAGATCCAAGCAGCTTTCACATCCACGGTGAAGGCCATGATCATGGCACCGAACACCACAAAGGGAGA
>JAFQDI010000154.1 GCA_017416055.1 Lachnospiraceae bacterium | reverse complement strand
GTACAACCTGGAGGCAACCCCCGCAGAGTCCACCACTTATCGTTTTGCAAAGCATGACAAGGAGAAATATCCCGAGATTATCACTGCAAACGAGAATGGAACTCCTTACTATACGAACTCTTCCCATCTGCCTGTGGGTTACACCGAGGATATCTTCTCTGCTCTGGATGTTCAGGATGAACTGCAGACCCGCTATACTTCCGGTACGGTATTCCACGCATTCCTGGGTGAGAAGCTTCCCGACTGGAAGGCTGCGGCTTCCCTGGTTCGCAAGATCGCAGAAAACTATAAGCTTCCTTACTACACCATGTCCCCTACCTACTCTGTATGTGCAGAGCATGGCTACCTGAACGGTGAGCAGTTCTCCTGCCCTCACTGCGGAAAGAAGACTGAGGTTTACAGCCGTATCACCGGTTATTATCGTCCTGTACAGAACTGGAACGACGGTAAGACGCAGGAGTACAAGGACAGAAAGGTATACAATGTTGCAAGCTCTGTGCTGAAGAAAACTGTTGAGGACGTGCTGGAGCCTGTTCTGGTAAAGATCGATCCCGTAGAGGAGCCTGTGGCAGCAGCGGTTGAGCCCGTGGTTTCCTGCGCAGAGACAAAGGCGATCCTCATCTCCAGACTGACCTGCCCTAACTGCCGTGTGGCTGAGCAGTTGCTTGGCAAGTCCGGTGTGGCTTATGAGAAGCTGATCGCAGAGGAGAATGTGGATGTTTGCCGCCGGTACGGCGTGAAGGGTGCGCCGACTCTGATCATCACCGACGGTGAGAATTATCAGACCTACTATAGTGTACCTGAGATTAAGAAATATTTGGCAAGTCTGTAATGTAAGTTAAGAGCTGTTCACTTTCTTTAGTGCACAGCTCTTTGTACGGAGGAAAGAAACATGCATGATATAATCATCGTCGGCGGCGGTCCCGCCGGCCTTACCGCAGCCATCTATGGACTGCGCGCCGGAAAAACGGTTTTGGTTATCGAGAAGAATGGCTTTGGCGGACAGATCGCATACTCCCCGAAGGTGGAGAATATTCCCGGAACGAAGCTGATTAGCGGAACCGAGTTTGCAGATGCATTGACCGATCAGGCGATGGCTCTGGGCGCTGATGTGGAGCTGGAAAAGGTAGTTAAAGTTGAACCCGGTGAGGTGAAGAAGGTTTATACCGAGGAGGGTGGCTGCTATGAGGCGGGTGCAGTGATCCTTGCGGTGGGTGTAAAGCATCGCATGTTGGGTCTGCCCGGAGAGCAGGAGCTGGTTGGAAACGGTATTTCCTTCTGTGCAGTTTGCGACGGAGCGTTCTACGCGGGACAGAATGTGGCGATGATCGGCGGTGGAAACTCCGCACTTCAGGAGGCGCTGCTTCTCTCTGAGGTTTGTAATAAAGTGACGGTGGTGCAGAACCTGGCGGACTTCACCGGAGAAAAGAAGTTGTCAGAGGCGTTGATGGAGAAGGACAATGTGGAGGCATATTTCAATACCGTAGTGAGCGGATATGAGAGCACGAACGGTAGTTTGAGCGGCCTGCATCTTCACAATGATGCCACCGGAGAGGATTCCTTCATCGCGGTGGACGGAGCTTTCCTGGCGGTTGGATTGATTCCCGAAAATCAGCCGTTTGCAGAGCTGGCAAACTTGAACAACTGGGGATATTTTGATTCCGGCGAAGATTGCTGCACGAAGACGGAAGGCATCTATGTTGCCGGCGACTGCCGCAGCAAGGGTATCCGCCAGGTGGTAACGGCTGCCGGCGACGGAGCGATCGCGGCGATGGCTGCATGCAGATACTTGGACAATAAATAAAAAGGATTGTAATCCATATAGAAAACACCGTCTGTGCCGGCATTGGAGAATTCTCCGGACTGCAGGCGGTGTTTTATAATTTTAATCGAATTGGAAATACTATTTCGACAGACATGCTGTGAAAGGAGCTTATAAATGGGCAGTTATTTTTGGTTTCTGGGAGCGATATTGGTGTGTGGAATTGTCTCTGCGCTTGCCAGCGCGAATGTGCACAAAACTTATGCAAAGTACGGAAAAATAAGGACGAGATACGGGATTACCGGTGAGGAAACCGCACTTCGGCTGCTTCGCGCAGGCGGCGTGAGCGATGTGAGGGTTGAGCGGGTGAGCGGAAATCTGACAGACCATTATCATCCAACGAAGGCAGTGGTCAATCTTTCAGACAGCACTTTTGCGTCGCCGTCGATTGCGGCGGTAGCGGTTGCGGCCCACGAGGTTGGGCATGTGATGCAGAATAAGCGGGGGTATCTGTTTTACCGGATTCGTACCGCGCTGGTTCCGGTGGTGAATTTTGGGTCTCGTCTGGCGATGCCGCTGGTGTTGTTCGGACTGCTTCTGGACGGAGGAATTTTATTGTCGGGCAATGGAAATTTAGGTTATTATCTGGCTTTGTTGGGTGTGGCATTGTATGCCGGATCCTTTGTGTTTACGGTCGTTACTCTTCCGGTGGAGCTCAATGCCAGCCGCCGGGCAAAGCGGATGCTGTCAGACGAGGGTATTTTGACGAACGAAGAAATGGCCGGAGCCGGACAGGTACTGTCGGCAGCGGCCATGACATATCTCGCTGCGATGTTCACATCGCTGGTATATTTTCTTCGGTTTCTCTTCTTTGTGATGGGTGCGTTTGGGCGCAGAAGAGACTGAGTTGAAGCGGTTTGGCAGGAAAAACTTTTCTCTGATTGAAGGGAGTTCTTTATTTACAAATTTAACAAACTGTATTATAATAGACAAGACGAAAATCCTAATGGAAAAGGAGTACGACATGAACGTAATTATCACCAAAGATTATGATGAGATGAGCAAGAAAGCAGCGGAAATCCTGCTTGATGTGGTAAAGAATAACGAGACTCCCGTTCTTGGGCTCGCTACCGGCAGCAGCCCCATCGGAACTTACGACGCGATGGTAGAGGATCATGTACAGAACGGCACCGATTACAGCAAGGTTATTACCTACAACCTGGATGAGTACGTTGGTCTCCCCATTACCCACAAAGAGAGTTACTATGCGTTCATGCATCACTATCTGTTTGACCGCGTAGGCATCAAGGAGGAGAACACCCATCTGCCCAACGGTCTGGCTGCAGATCTTGACAAGGCATGCGCAGAGTACGAGGAGATGCTGAAGAACGTGACCATCGATGTTCAGCTTCTGGGTATTGGCGGAAACGGCCATATCGGGTTCAACGAGCCCGGAACTCCTGCAGATTCCGAGACACACGTGGTAAATCTGACCGCGAAGACCATCGCAGACAACTCCCGGTTCTTCATCCCGCTGGGAGAGGAGACCCCTACTCAGGCAGTGTCCATGGGTCTGGCGAGCATTATGCGTTGCAAGAAGATCGTGCTGGTGGCTTCCGGTGCAAATAAGGCAGACGCAGTTTACCGCATGGTAAATGAGCCTGTGAACGTGGATTGCCCTGCGACGATCCTGAGAAATCATCCCGATGTAACCGTTATCGTGGATGCTGAGGCAGGAGCAAAATTGAACTAAACCATTTGAGGACAGGGACTCCGGCATCGCCGGGGTCCTTTTTCGCTTTAGAGGAAACTTCGATCCTATAATGCAAAAACGCTTCGAGAGTTGCTGAGTGCCGGTTGCAGCAATGCGAATCATGTTGCAATTCGAACGTTGAAAACAAACGTTTGCGAAAACGCCTCTCGACAAAGTGAAAAAGACTGTATATAATGAAAAAGACTGAACGAACGCATGCAGATGATACGAGGAGGAGAGAGATGAAACAACCGTTGCCGAAATTGATTGTGATAGATTTGGATGATACTGCATTAACCGATGATCATATGACCATGTCCCTGAGGACTCGTGAGGTATTGCTTGCCTGCATAGAGAAGGGTGCCATCGTTGTTCCCTGTACCGGTCGCGGAGACTGCCTGATTCCCAGAGATCAGATTCCCTATCGCTACGGGATTTCCAGCAACGGAGCAGTGATTTGGGATGAAGAGCATCCGGAGAAGCCCCTGTATGCAAGATACATATCCAAAGAGTCACTGGTGAAGTCACTGGAGTTTTTGACTCAGTTCGATATTATGATTCAGCTGTTTCAGGACAGAGAGTTCGTGCAGGAAAAGAGAGTGGTAGAGCATGTGGACGATTTTTTGTCCCGACTTCCGGTTTGGCATGTTCCCTATCTTCGTTCCGGACGGGCGATTGCGGTGGATTCCGTACTGGACTATGTGCGTAATGCCGAAGACCCGAAGGTTGTGAAGATTAACATGGTAAAAAAAGGAATGGCTCAGTATGCGGATTTTATTGTCCGGCTGAGAGAACTGAGTTACAGTAATCAGGACACCGATGGACACAATATTGAGTTGATGCCTCCGGGCGTGAGCAAGGGAAATGCAGTGACATTTTTGGCAGAACATTTGGGCATATCCATGGACGACGTGATGGTGTTTGGCGATGACAAGAACGATCTGTCCATGCTTCGCTGTGCAGGGTGGAGTGTTGCAATGAAAAACGCTGCACCGGAGATTCAGGCTGCGGCAAAGTACTGTACCCCGGGAACCAACAATGAAGACGGTATCGCGGAGTTTATCTTGGAAAATTTTGAATTATAATACGCAACGGGGCCGGTCAAAGACCGGCCCCAACATATTCAGCATAACACAGATCTGCCCGAGCGTCAATGATAAGTTGTGCTAATAAGAATTATTTGTATGGTATAAACAAAAAACATAGAAAAAAATTGTGATTTATTACGTGTTGCAAAAGAAAAAGTTTTGTGATATATTGTAATCACAGAAAAGGAGTGAGTCCAATGTACTAGGTAAACAAAAAACCTGGCAGTTCAAAAACCGAGAGGCGAAACGTCAAAGGCTAACGAGTTTTTAAGCTGAAGTAGGAAAACCTGATTTCTAAATGATATCGGACGTAGAATAACTGAAGAGCGTTAGATCGAAAGCAAGCGAGAAAAGAAAGCTAGATGTGAAAAACATTAACCCGATATTAGAAACCGGTGATCACGAAAAACAGCGAAGGAGAAAATTCATATAGATAGCCAAAGACAAAAGGCAAAAAGGAAACCAGCGGAAACCAAAAGAGGTTGGAACATAAAACCGACAAATATGTAACCAAAAGGTACTTAGCCAAGACGAAGAGCCAAACGTGATGAACGGTGAGACGATACTTTTAATCAGAAGAAATCATCCGACCGGTGGATTCTCGCTTAAGAGAAAAAGTAGAAAAGAAAAAAGAAACGGAGAAGAATTTCGGACAGAGAGAAAGAACATCGTCAGACTCTACAGAAAGAGAGGTTATCCAAAGATGTTAGATATCAAGATGTCAGAGAAATAGCCCTTGATTGATTCGTTGATGAGACAGATCGATCAAGGGCTATTTCTATTTCAGAGAGAAGATCGTGGGGCCCCGGAAGGGGCGGCTCAATAAAACAGTATAATAATGTTTTCG
>JAFQDI010000153.1 GCA_017416055.1 Lachnospiraceae bacterium | reverse complement strand
TCTTTGGTAAAATTACTTACTTGCTTTGGGGCTGAGGAACATCGCCATAAAGCGACCCTCCAGCTTGGGATTTTTCTCCGTGGTGGCGATTTCAGCGCAGGCCTCGGCAAAGTCCAGCAGGAGCTTCTCGCCCAGGTTGGTATGTGCCATCTCACGACCCCGGAAACGGACGCTGACCTTAACACGGTTGCCGTCCTTGAGGAACTTTTGGGCACTTTTGACCTTGGTATTGAAGTCGTTGGTGTCGATGCTGGGGCTCATCCGGATCTCCTTGATTTCCACGACCTTCTGATTCTTCTTGGCTTCCTTTTCACGCTTCTTCTGATCGAAGCAGAATTTGGAATAGTCCATGATCTTGCAGACAGGGGGGACAGCATTGGGAGAGATCTTCACAAGGTCAAAGCCCTGCTCCTCCGCCAGCTTGTTGGCTTCGTCGGCAGACATAATACCCAACTGGGCACCGTCAGCACCGATCAGGCGGATCTCTTTATCCCGGATTTCTTCGTTGAGCTGATGATCTAACTTGGCTATGGTAAAGCACCTCCAGTTACACGGTTAATGAATCACAAATCTGCAACAAAAAAACGGATGCACCGGCATCCGCATACTCACACAATATTCCCCTTGCAGGGAAGTGGAATATTAACCTCTTAGCCTTAGGCGGGAGGTGAGGCGGATGTACAGCCTTCTTTATTGCTCATGTATCTTACCACACGGTTTCCCTGTTGTCAAGAGGTATTTTCCTTGCCGCCCCATAATTTTCGAGTACTGCATAATCCGCCATTTGGGCGCATAGATTGTCCCGGGAGGGATCACTATGCAGAAAAAGGATATTGCGATCATTGCCGGCGCGTTGATCGCGGCGATTCTATTAACATTTGCCCAGCTTTACCGGCCGGCAGTCCCAACAGCCAGTTGGGGACTGAGTTTTTCCGGGGAAGGACAGACCCCTTCCGGCCCGGCAAGCATCCAGCAGCTTCGATCACTGGATGCCGCCTATGTAGGAAGCTCCGACGAAAAGGTGCTTTACCTGACCTTTGACGCAGGCTATGAAAACGGCTACACCGATGAAATTTTGGATGTGCTGAGCAAGCACAATGTGAAGGCGGCATTTTTTCTGGTAGGGGATTATTTGGAGCGCAACGGCGATCTGGTGCGCCGCATGGTGGAAGAAGGGCATATTGTGGGCAACCACACCGCCAGTCACCCGGATATGAGCAAAATTGCAGATAAAACCGCATTTTCTAAGGAATTGGAAGAAGTGGAGACCCTGTTTCAGGAGATCACCGGAAAGGAACTGCCCAAATTTTACCGGCCGCCTCAAGGTGTTTACAGTCAAAAGAATTTGGAGCAAGCTAAAGAATTGGGATATAAAACCGTTTTTTGGAGCCTCGCCTACGCTGACTGGGATAACAATAAGCAGCCGTCCCGTGACTATGCCTTCAGTAAACTGATGCCCCGCACCCACAACGGGGCGGTGATATTGCTTCACGCCACCTCCAAAACCAATTCGGAGATTCTGGACGAACTGCTGACCGCCTGGAAATCCCAGGGCTACCGCTTTGAAACCCTCGACCGGCTGTTTGTAAGCTAAATTGGAATTTACCTTATTAACACACGGGGTAGCATACCCCGTGTCATTGCGAGCCCCGAAGGGGCGTGGCAATCTCATAGTAGCAAGTTTCTTCTATTATAGGCTTACCTAAACAAGCAACATTGTGCCAAGAGATTCCCACGCCTGCTTACGCAGGCTCGGAATGACACCCGATTTGATAGACTTATGGAATCTAGTTAGCAAGCTAAACAATCATTTACAAAAACTCAGGCAGCCGTGGCTGCCTGAGTTTTATTGGTGTTTCCGGCAGCTTTCCCGCCAGGCATTGCCATCGTCATCGATGATCCAATCATAAGAATCCGCACCTGCGGGGGAATAGATGCTGCCGGTATAACGAAGATTTCCGTCTTCGTCGATAAACGGTCTGAACAGGGCAATGTTGCCATTTGAAATGGTATCGTTTTTATAGCTTTCCATACCCTCAGCTCCGATTTGCTGAATTCTTTGATCCCAATAATCGCTGAGGGAGTTCTTGATGTTCTCCCGGCCCTGCTTCTCCGTCAGGCCAAAGGCTGCAAACACTTCCGCATCCGGTATTTCCTCTCCGGTAGATGCTCTGAAATTGTAAACACAGTAGTAGGTCAAATCACAGTCACAGCTTTCCTGCACCATTACTGAAACAATATCTCCTTTTTGTCCCACAGAATACAGCATTCCCAGCAAAAAGGGCTGCTCCGGAATATCCAAGGCATTTTCTTTCAGGTTTTCATAATGGGTTTCATATAGAAGCTGATTGATTCTCTGCGTGTTGACACCGGGCAGCTCCACCACCGGAATATGATAGCAAAAGCTGCCTAAATAATAGTCGTATTGGATTTGCACCGGCGGCACAGGCTCATAGCTTTGGCAGACCAGACTGCCATCCTTGCCGCTGATATAAACGGCATAATACTGTGCGCTGCCGTTTTGATCTGTCACATGGATGCCATAGGTGGTCATATCCCCGGGGAAGTCCACCTGTGCCACAAAGGTCTGGCCGGCTTTCAGGGTGTTCTCAGTGAAAACAAAGTCGGTCTCATAGGTTTCCCTTTCCCAAATTAACCGGCAAAACTGATATGTCACATCCTCTTCCGCGGTAAATGCCAAACGCACAGCGTATTCCGATTCATCCCCCAAAAAGAAAATATCGCCTTGCTCGCCCTCCTCTGCAAAAGCTGCCGTAATCAGGGATTTCCGTTCCGGGGGGACGGGATATTCCGTTTCCTCAGGCTGGGTTTCCTGAGGCTCTGTTTTTTTAGGCGCTGTGTTTTTTGGGGGCTGTTTTGGAATTTCCTGAAGCTGTTCTTTTGTTTCGGTGTGATCTTCTTTTACATCATAAACCACACAGCCTGCCAAGGAAAGCAGAAGGCCAAAGGTGACGATCAAAGAAAAAAACCGTTTCATAAGGAACCTCCTGACATTGTGTAGATGATTGTTTATCTTACTATTTAACACGCCAAAGGCTCCCCTTTAGGGGAGCTGTCAGCGTAGCTGACTGAGGGGTTCTCGTAGGGGCATCACCCTGCCGGAAGGAACCCC
>JAFQDI010000152.1 GCA_017416055.1 Lachnospiraceae bacterium | reverse complement strand
GGTCACCGGTCCAACCGTTTCGCTCGTTTACCACACTGCGCATAAATGGAACCACCTCATCGATGATGTAGCGGATCCACTGCTCGTAGCGCGCAATTCTCCACCAGGGTTCTCCGCCCTGGTTGGACCAGGTTTCCTTGTCCATCGTGTCGATGGAAAAAACCATCACCTGTCCGGACTCGATCCAGGGAGCCCACGCATCCGTCATCTTGTAATTTTCAAAATCATAAAATCTGCCTTCCTGGCAGGGAATGAACAGCACGGGCCTTCCGCCATGTCCATAGGATTTGCATTCCATATCCCGACCGAGTGTCGGGCTGTACCATTTGTAATACTGTGTTTCCATCTCTTACCTCTCGTCTTTTGTCAAACCGTACTGCAGTGCCTGCATAAAGAACGGGATCTGTCTCTCCCAGCTCGCCTCACAGTGCTTTCCCCCGGGAACGATCCGGCTCTCCACCATAATTCCTTTCCCAATGAGTTGTGACGTGGTTTCCGCAAATCCGAAGCGCATTCCGTCATGGTTTCGCATCTCCTCGGAGCCGTAATCCATATATAATACGGTGTTGGGGTTTATCTTTGCTTTTTCGATCATCTCAGTGATCTTCTCTCTGTCTGTCCAGACAGACGGGGACAATGCTGCCGCACGGCCGAATACCTGATTGTATTCCAGCACTGCATACAGGCTCATCAATCCACCCATGGAACTTCCGGCGATCCAGGTATGCTCCCTGTCGCTAAGCGTGCGATAGCGGCTGTCGATAAGTGGTTTAAAATACTTCACAAACCAGTTCATCGTCTTTCTGCCTTTGCCGGTGATCGTTCCAAAATGCTTATCCGTGAAGGTGAACGGCGAATATTCTTTCAGTCTGCCGTGATCCGGGCTGTGATTGCACTCCACCGCAGCCACGATTACCTCTGCATTCACCGCGTCCAGATAATCCTTCATTCCCCATGACTTTCCGTAGGTTGCATGATCATCAAAAAAGACATTGTGTCCGTCAAACATATATAAAACAGGATATCGCTTCTCCGGATTCTTCCGATAAGACTTCGGGAGATAGAGATATGCTCTGCGCTTCTCCCTTCCGGTCAACTCCGGGATCATGACCTGCCATACCTTTACCATGGGTACCTCCTCCTTCGCCACACATTCGCAACCGCCTTTGGCGTTTGCTCATTGTGGGCTTCGCGCATTATAACACACCTTTTTTTAGTTGGCAAGACTATAAAACATCAATCAAACAAAAAATATCATAACGGCAAACTTTCGCGCAGGCATAACGCTCCCCATCCGATCTGCGGGTTGGGAATTTCCCCAAATCCAGGAATGTTTTTCGCTCCGCGAATCAAATAGGCCTTTACTTTCTCCCCATAGAGAAACGGATCATTTCCGCGGACAATCCCCCACTCCATCATAAGGGCCACACTGCCGGTGACAAATGGGGCGGCAAAGGATGTGCCGGTAAATTCTGCGTATCCACCACCCGGTTCAGCCGACACGATATTGACTCCCGGTGCAGCAATATCCGGCTTGATCGCCTCCGTGCGGGTGAACCCTCTCCCGGAGAAAGGTGCGTAAGTCTCTCTCCCCGAATCGTAGGCACCGACTGTGATCACATTCTCTGCGGTGGAAGGAATGGTCAGCGTCACTTCGGGATTCGGTGTCAAAAAGCGTGTTGATTCGCTTCTTCCGGCCTGACTGGGAAGCCAGACATGATAACGCCCATCGACAATTACCCTCGGCCGCAAACGAATGCGATAAATCCCGCTCACCAGATAATCCCCCTCCGGCACAAAATCCAGATATAATTCCTGCGCTACACGGTAAGGGCTGGGCTGACCGTAGAGCGCCAACACCTCCCCGCCGGGAATCGAATATCGACTAACCGGCATACTCTCCAAGAATGGTCCAACTTCCTGGCCTGAGGGTGTGATCAGCGTCACCTCAAATCGGTCCGCATAATTTTTCCAGAGTTGAACTGTCAGCCCGGTCTCAAATGCCCCCACCGCTAATTCAAGCTCCTCCGTCTGCGAGTTGCTTCCACGGACCGGATTCTGAAGCAGTCCGGATGCATGGCCGCCGGTATACCCCTCGTTTCCGCTGCCGACCACGATCACGGTTCTTCCCACGGCTGCCAGACTGTCAAAAAACCGCTCTGTGATGGCACTCCCGTCGTGGCTCCCGTCATTATTACCGATACTCACATTCACGGCGACAGGCATTCGCTCCTCGGCCGCCTTCAGCACCACATAATTCATCGCCTGCATCAGTTCTGTCGTGCGCGGAAAGGAATTCGGTTGCGGCCTTCCCAGCTTCACGATGATCAATTCGCTCTCCGTCGCAACGCCGGAAAAGCGCCCCTCGCTCCCACGGCCGTTCCCTGCGGCGATCCCGGTCACCGGGGTACCGTGGCGCTCGAAATCGGTTCCGGGAAGTGGTTCCCGCTCCTCCAACAGTCGATCAATCTCCTGCTGACTATACTCCACGCCGTAAACATATCCAACCGGTGGGGCTCCTCCTGTCGCTGTCTGATCCCACAGCCAGCGGACTCTTGTGGTTCCGTCGGGATTGCGAAAGTCAGGATGACTCAAATCAATACCGGAGTCAATGATGCCCACCAACACCCCACGGCCGGTAAGGCCGGGCGCGGTGGCATCTCTCCGCTGCAAGGACGTAATACAAGAGGCTGTCTTCCCCTGATTCACAGAGAAATACAGCCTCTTTGGTACTTCCAGATATTCGATTTGCGGCAACTTAGCGATCTCCCGCAGTCGATTGACCGGAGCCTCTAAGATGGCGTAGCCACCGTAGAGGGTGACAACCGAGATGCCCTCTTCTTCGAGAAAGGTCAAGTCGCCGTTGTATTTAACGATGAGTTCAGAGCGCTGTG
>JAFQDI010000009.1 GCA_017416055.1 Lachnospiraceae bacterium | reverse complement strand
TCGTCAAAATGCTCCTTGCTGCGCTGCAGGGCGATGTAGGCCAGAATGAACACCAGTGCGAAGGAGCTGATGATTGCGCCCACAATGAGAACAGGCAAATACTCACGCATTGGCATTTCCTCCTTCCTCTTCCAGCCGCTGCAGATCCACCATCTTGCGGTATTCGGTATTGGTCTGATACAGCGCCTCATGGGTACCCACCGCTGCGAGATTGCCGTCATCGATGAAGAGAATCTTGTCCATCTTCTCAATGGTGGAAATTCGGTGTGCGATCAGAATCGTCGTCTTTCCTTCGCGGGTCGCGCGAAGGTTCTCCAAAATCGTTTTCTCCGTCTTCGTATCCACCGCGGAAACCGAATCGTCGAGGATCAGGATCGGAGCGTCCATGATCAGCGCCCGGGCGATGGAGATACGCTGTTTTTGACCGCCGGAAACGGTCACACCGCGCTCGCCCAACACCGTATCATAGCCCATCTGGAATTCTTTGATATTGCCATGGATATCCGCCAGTTTAGCAGCCTCCATGATCGTGTCACGTTCATAATCCTTCAGACCGAACGCAATATTGTGCTCGATCGTGTCGGAGAACAGGAAGTTGTCCTGAGGCACGTAAGAACATCCCTCACGGACAGAGTGGATCGACACATCGTTTACATCTCGTCCGTCAATAAACAGTGTACCGTCGGGCACGTTATACGTACGCAAAATCAGGTCCACCAGCGTCGTCTTTCCGGATCCGGTCTTTCCGACCAAACCTACATTCTCGCCGGCTTTGATCGTAAAGGAAACATTTTCCAGCGCATCATACTCTCCATCCGGATAACGGAAAGTCAGGTTTCTAAACTCGATATCTCCGCGAATATGCTCAAGATCGGTCACTCCCTCACGGTCCTTCACATTCTGTACTGCATCCAGCAATTCACCGATACGCGCCAAGGATGCCTTTCCTCTGGAGGACATATCGATCAACTCGGACACCGCCATGATCGGCCAAACGACCGAGGTAAAATAGCCGATAAACTCGACCAACTGACCGGCATTGAAGTCGCCTTTATACACCAGATATCCGCCGTAACCCAGGATAACACATACGATACTCTCCACAAACAGCGTGACAAGAATACGCAGCAAAACCGAGGACTTCGTGTGGTCGATATTCGCGTTCTCATTTTCCACGTTCAATTTCTTGAACGCCATCAGTTCCTTCGCTTCCTTTACAAAAGCCTTGATAACTGCGATACCGGAAAAACTCTCCTGCGAGAAATCAGACAGTTTGGAGAACGCCTCCTGTCTGACATCCCACTTCTTCATCATATATTTGCCGACGATCGTCGCGGAAGCCAGCAAAAAAACCATGGGGATGAGGGACAAGATCGTCAACATCCAGTCCATGTTCCACATCTTCATCACCGCAAGCGCACCCAAAAGCAGTGCGTCGAAAAACATCATGATTCCCCAGCCAAAGCACTCCTGCACCGTGTCCAGATCATTGGTGAACAGACTCATCAGATTTCCAACCTTGTTCACCTGATAATACTCACGGCTCAGATTCTTCGCATTGTCAAACATCCGGTTTCTCAGGTCTGTTTCCACCTGAATACCCGAACCAAAGAACATGATACGCCACAAGAAGCGGCCAAACACCATCGATAAAATAATGCCGACCATGGGCATACAGATGCGGTCCAGCAAAAAGTTCATATCAAAGACCGTCTTCACTCCGTCGATCATCACGTAGCCCTGATTCATACCGTTGATGACCATCTGATACAGGTTGGGGATCACCAGCTGCAGATAGTCCACCGCGACCAGTGCCACCAATCCCAGTAACAGCCTGCCGCCGTACTTGAGGTAATACTTGTTAATGTGCTTTCCAAAAATCATTTCACACTCTCCTTATGTAACACACCGTAACCTTGTATCTCGTCTTTCTTGTCCCGACGAGCACATCGTTAACAGTATAACTCGTCTTTCTCCATAAGTCAATCATTCAGAAGTTGTATAAGCACTGCTTCACACTCAGCACGGTCCATTCCGCACTTGATCTCAGGGCTATACAATAATTCGATGATCAACCAATCCATTTCTGACAATTCCTGTGTCTGACTGGAGTCCTGATAAGTGATGCTGTCTTCCCTGAGCACCGTATCGGTGATCCCCAACCCGTTGACCACTTCCTCTAATAACACTGAGTTTCTCGTCAGCTGATCGATATCCATGCGATATCCGATCCGGGCATCGTAAATCACGTTCGTGTCGGTCCAATACCAATACTCCACCGCACCTTCCGCAGACATATCACTGACGATGTGGCCGAAGTTCTGATTAAACCTCTCCTGATCGTAGAAATAGAGTGCTAAATCAGTCACATCATTCTCTCCCGCCGGAAAAATACCCGGAAAGCCTTCGATCTCATTCAGCCCGTCAAACAGCCCAAGAAGCACCTGGCGGTCCTGATCTGTCGCCTCCCCGTAAATCCGATAATGAATCGGCTCCATCCATTTTTGCACCAGGCCCGGATCTCCGGTCCCTGTGGAATACTCTGAGGCCAGCACGACTTCACAGAAGTAATGAATCACCTCCTCCACCGAATATGCCGTTGTCTCTTCCTCTGTCGTCTCTTCCACCGGTTCTGTCGTTTCCGTCTCAGCCACCGTTTCCTTTCCACCCGGAAATGTTGGCGAGCATCCACTCAAACTGATTATCGCGATCAAGAACGCCAAACAAACCTTTCGCTTTTTCATCTCTCCTCCTTTTCAGTGATCCGGACATCCGGATCACACACTGAACATTATAACAAAACTCTATGATTTTTCCACTCAATTTTTGATTTTTTGGCGTGGCCCCATCGTTTTCTTGACCACAACCGCAGCAAATGGTACACTTGTTGTCAGAACAGTTTTTCAGGAGGTAGCTTATGGCACTCATTCAAGTAAATTTTGTTTCCCAGACGCTTTGGCGCACGGTTCCGATTCAGGTTATCCTTCCCATTGATAAGCTGACCCCCGACGGCCGCCTGCCCGAACCGAAGAAGTTTAAGACGCTTTATCTCTTACACGGTCTTCTGGGCAATTACACCGACTGGGTTTCCGGAACACGCATCCAGCGTTGGGCCGAGGAACACGATCTGGCGGTTGTCATGCCCTCCGGCGACAACGCGTTCTACGTGGACCGCCCCACATCCCACAATCGTTACGGCGAGTTCGTCGGCAAGGAATTGGTGGAACTCACACGGCGGATGTTCCCCCTCTCCGACAGGCGGGAGGATACCTTCATCGGCGGCCTCTCCATGGGAGGATTCGGTGCAATGCGAAACGGGCTCAAATATCACGAGACGTTCGGAGCGATCATCAGTCTCTCCGGCGCATTTAATCAATTCGAGGAGATGTTTGATCCCTGCGCGCCAAAGATCGGCCTTTTGGATCCCGCTTTTCAGGAGAGCATTTACGGTCCTCTGCCCGAAGCATTCAACTCAGACAAGAATCCCCGCATACTGATCGAACAGCTGGGTGCAAGAAAACAAGCGGACCCCTCGCTTCCTCTTCCGCGGATTTATCTCGCCTGCGGCACAGAGGACGGACTGCTCAGCTTCAGTCGCATCTATGAAAAATTGCTCCGCGAAAATGGCTTTGATGTAACCTATGAAGAAGGCCCCGGCGATCACAACTGGGAGTTCTGGGATACCCACATAAAAAGGGTAATCGACTGGCTTCCTTTGAATGAACCGTCATCCGGGCTGAACAGCGGAAATGTGCAGGTAGAATAAATGTGACATTGTCACGGAAAAGTTCTTCCTTGTTGGTTATATTATAGATACAAAGAGAACCACAAGGAGGTATATACGATGAGATTAAAAGATAAAGTTGCTGTGATTACCGGCGGAAGCCGCGGTATCGGATTTGCCACTGCAGATAAGTTTTTGAAAGAGGGAGCCACAGTCATTCTGACTGCCAGCTCTCAGACGACCGCAGAGAAAGCGGTTACCCGGTTGAAAGAAAAATATCCGGATGCTACCGTCGCAGGCATCTATCCGGATCTTACCAGTCTGGAAGCAGTCCGCACAGCCTTCCGTGAAGTGTCCGAAAAATACGGCTGCATTGATATTCTGGTCAACAATGCCGGTATTTCCGAGAGCACACCGTTTACCGAGTACACAGAGGAGCTGTTTGATAAGGTTATGGACCTAAATGTGAAAGGTGTCTTCAACGCCACCCGTGCGGCCAGCGAGTGTATGGTAGCCCGCGGAACCGGCGTTATCCTCTCCACATCTTCCATGGTCAGCATTTCCGGGCAGCCCAGTGGTTTTGCCTATCCCGCTTCCAAGTTTGCCCTCAACGGTTTGACCGTGTCGCTCGCCCGCGAACTGGGCCCGAAAGGTATCCGCGTCAACGCGGTCGCACCCGGCATCACCGAAACTGACATGATGAAGGCAGTTCCCAAGGAAGTCATCGAGCCGATGATCGCACGGATCCCGCTTCGCCGCCTGGGACAGCCGGAGGATATCGCAAATGCATTCGTCTTCCTGGCATCGGATGAGGCATCCTACATCACCGGCGTGGTATTGAGTGTGGATGGAATGGCGAGAAGTTAATGTTTGCTATCCTTTTTGGATATTGATCGATATTATATGAAAAGCTGCTGCATAACACGGATGTAGTAACCGTTATCTATCTTAAGTACTCGAAATAATACGGAGAAATTCAACCTACAGTTCGTTATGCAGCAGCTCATCAGCTATTTTTTGCTTATCTCTGTACACGTCCCGACGCATTTCCACCCGCCAAAGACGCCACCTCGTCCATGGATACCATGTTGTAGTCGCCCTCGATGGAGTGCTTAAGACAGGAAGCCGCAACAGCGAACTCGATGGTTGCCTGAGAATCGTAGCCGCTAAGGGTAGCTGCGATCAGGCCGCCGCCGAAGCTGTCTCCGCCGCCCACGCGGTCAACGATGTGCATCTTATACTTCTTGCTGAAATAGTAGTCGTTTCCGTCATAAAGCATTGCGGACCAGTTGTTATCGTTTGCGGAGATGGACTCACGCAGGGTGATTGCCACCTTGGACATACCGAAGCGGTCAGCCAGCTGCTTTGCAACATCCTTGTAACCCTCGTGGTTTACCTCACCTGCGGTTACGTCGGTGTTGGCCGCATGGATGCCGAATACGTCAGCTGCATCCTCCTCGTTTGCGATGCAAACATCCACATACTTGCAAAGCTCTCCCATCACCTGGCCTGCCTTCTCTCGGGTCCACAGCTTCTTACGATAGTTTAAGTCACAGGATACGGTGATGCCGCGCTCCTTCGCTGCCTTACAAGCCTCCAGACAAATCTCAGCCACATTGTCGCCCAGAGCGGGGGTAATGCCGGTCCAGTGGAACCAGTCGGCACCGTCGAAAATCTTGTCCCAATCGAAGTCTGCCTTCGTTGCGGTTGCGATTGCAGAGCCTGCACGGTCGTAGATCACCTTACTGGGACGCTGGGAAGCACCCTTCTCCAGATAGTAAATACCAACACGGTCACCGCCTCTTGCGATCATGGAAGTGTCAACGCCGAAACGGCGCAGGGAGTTGATTGCCGCCTGTCCGATCTCGTGCTTGGGAAGTTTAGTAACATACGCTGCATCGAATCCAAAGTTTGCAAGAGACACCGCCACGTTTGCCTCACCGCCGCCAAAGGTTGCTCCGTAGTTGTCTACCTGAACGAAGCGGTAGTACCCTTCAGGAGCCAGTCTCAACATAATTTCACCAAATGTAATAATTCTCTTAGCCATGTCTTTTCTCCTTATGCCCTGCACTCTTTCACGATCTGAGCCGCTTCCTTCACCAGCTCGGTGATCTCGTCAAACTTGCCTTCCTTGATCAGCTTTCCACTCACCATCCAGCTGCCACCGCAAGCCACGATGCGGTCGTATGCCAGATACTCGCGAACGTTCTCGGCATTGATACCGCCGGT
>JAFQDI010000151.1 GCA_017416055.1 Lachnospiraceae bacterium | reverse complement strand
TGTGATGGGCTTTATCATTATCCCGAAAATCAATGTATATCTTTCTATCAGTCACGATACGACAGAAGAGGTGCTGGCTTTCGGAGTGGGACATTTACCGGAAAGTTCACTTCCGGTAGGCGGTGAGGGTTGCCATTCGGTGTTGACCGGACATACAGGGTCGACAAACAAAACCATATTTACCGATTTGGAGCAGCTAGAGATAGGGGACCTGTTCTATCTGAGCGGGTTGGGGGAGACGCTTGCTTATCAGGTGGATCAGGTTCTCGTGGTGCTTCCCTATGAGGTGGATGAGCTGATGATCAAAGAGGGGGAGGATTTATGTACGCTGGTGACTTGCACCCCTTACGGGATCAATTCTCATCGGTTGTTGGTGCGAGGGAAGCGGACAGAATTGTCGGAAAAACAGGGGGAAGAGGCGATAGGGGGAGAAATTGTGAGTGAGACAGTGGAAACAGTTGTGGGAACAGAGGATACCAATCAGTTTTCGAGATTCAAACGATATTATCTGAAAGCGGTTCTGACCGGGTGCTTTGCGGCAATCTTCGTGTTGATTGGATACTTAATTTTACGGAAAGTTCACCGAAAAAGCACATAATCGGCAATCTTCCGATGGACGAAACAGGAATTGTATGGTATGCTATAAGATGAATCATTATATTGGGGGAGTGGTGTCATGCGCAATACTTTTCGTTTGAACACTCGCGGAGTGGCACGGGTAGATTTGCAGATGTTGTTGGCTATCGTCATGTTGACGGTGTTCGGGTTGGTGATGATTTTGTCTGCCAGTGGATATATCTGTGCGACATCGAAGCTATATAATTATGATATGTATTATCTGGTAAAGAAGCAGCTGGGGTGGTCTGCGGTCGGGATTGTGTTGATGCTTGTTGTTGCAAGAGTGGACTATCGTGTATGGGCACCGCTCGCACCGCTCGCGTATCTGTTTGCGATTGCGATTATTTTTATGCTGAAGTTACCGGAGAGCTTTGTTGTTCATGGAATCACCCGTGACGAGGCAACCCGCTGGCTGGCGATCGGTCCGATGAGCTTTCAGGTTGCCGATGCAGTGAAGCTTGCACTGGTTGTGTTCTTTGCATGGTTTCCCTGCAGATTCAGCAAGATGATGAATTACACGGCGGGAGTGATTCCGGTGTGGATTTTGGGCGGTATTGTCGCACTTTTGATTTATGAGATTTCTCAGAATCTTTCAACAGCGATCATCATTTTGGGAATGACGGTTTTGGTCAGTTATATCTCCTCGCGCAAAACGTGGCTGTTTGTGCTTTTTGGATTGCTGGGGGTTGGTGTCATCACGTATATTGTGTGGGGAATCTGGTCGGACATGCCCACAGGGTCAGAATTGGCTGAACTGCCGTTCCGTGTAAAACGAATTGTAGCGTGGTTAGACCCGTTTAATCCGGAGTATATGAGTTCCATCAGTTACCAGATTGTGCAGAGTTTATATGCAGTCGGCAGAGGCGGGCTGACCGGCGTGGGACTTGGGAACAGCATTCAAAAAATGGGTAGTATTCCCGAGGCACAGAATGACATGATTTTTGCAATTGTGATGGAAGAATTGGGCGTGTTGGGCGCAGGCGTGATTTTGCTGCTGTTTGGCTATCTGATTTACCAGCTATTTGCGGTTGCGGTGCGTGCGCAGGATAAATTCGGTCGCCTTTTGGTGGCCGGTGTGATGGTACATTTGTCGTTGCAGGTGCTGCTCAATATTGCGGTTACGCTGAATCTGATTCCGAATACCGGAGTCAGCATGCCGTTTTTTTCATCCGGTGGAACATCTGCGGTATTTCTTTATTTTGAACTGGGACTGGCATTTAGTGTTTGGCGTACCGGTGTCGCGATGAAGCAGGATGAGCGAAAGCAGAAGGAACAGGAGCACAGCCAGAAACACAAGTTGAATTCGGAGAAGGATTGAGATGTCATACAGAGAAGAATTTTTGCAGTTGCTATATACGCTGCCTGCGGTCATACTTGCCATTGTGCTTCATGAGGTTGCTCATGGGCAGGTATCTGTGTGGATGGGAGACGAAACACCAAAGAGGCAGGGCAGACTTTCGCTAAATCCGCTGCGTCATCTGGACTGGAGGGGAGTGGTTTGTTTGGCACTGTTTGGATTCGGATGGGCGAAACCGGTGCAGGTGGATCCCCGGGCTTATCGCAACAGCAAAGTGGGCATGGCACTGACAGCACTCGCCGGACCGGTGATGAATTTTTTGCTTGCTTTTTTGGGCTGTATGATCTATGCGCGTTTGTTTGAAAAGGGATTCTTTTTTGGCACGGGCGTGTTTGTTGACTTGATACAGAGTTTTGTTCTGACCTTTACATCCGTGAATCTTGGTTTGGGTGTTTTTAATTTGATTCCGATCCCGCCGTTGGATGGGTCTCGAATTTTGGGGCTTGTTCTTCCGGAAAAATATTATTTCGGGTATATGCGTTACGAACGGTATGGAATGTATGCGCTGATGGCAATCATTCTAATAGAGAATTTTACACGGATCACGTTGCTTCCCATCAGCGAGATCAAAAACACGATTTGGATATGGATGCTGGATATGGCAGCTTGGATTGTGGGAATCTAGTGCGAAATTGTGAAGAAAATTTAAAATAAGTGTTACATTTGCGCACAAAAGTTGACGATAAAGCTTTTTTAGGATAGAATACGGAAATGTAAGAGGTAGATTTTGTGAAGGCAACGGTAGTGATTCCGAATTATAATGGAAAAGCATTTATGCAGGATTGTCTGACAGCACTGGCAAAGCAGACGAGTGATGCGTTTGAAGTGCTGGTTGTGGACAATGCTTCCGTTGACGGAAGTGTGGATGGACTGGAACGGTGGTTTCCGGGAGTACAGGTGCTGAAACTGGACCGGAATTATGGCTTTAGCCGTGCGGTGAATGAGGGTATCCGCAGATCAAATTGTGATTATGTGATTTTGTTGAATAATGATACGATCCCTTTCCCTGATTATGTAGAGCGTTTGATTAGTGCGATGGATGCGGATGAGCGAAGGTTTTCTGTTAGCCCGAAGATGATCCAGGCGCATCAGCGTGATCTGTTGGACGATGCGGGGGATTCCTATTGCCTGCTTGGCTGGGCATTTCAGCGAGGCGTAGGTCAGCCGGTCGATCACTTTTCGAAGAGCGGAAGAGTGTTTTCTGCCTGCGCCGGCGCGGCGATTTACCGGAGAGCGGTATTTGAAAAGATTGGTTATTTTGATGAGACGCATTTTGCTTATCTCGAGGATATTGATGTGGGATATCGTGCCCTCATTCATGGATATATCAATTGGTATGAGCCGGAGGCGAAGGTATATCACGTGGGCAGCGGAACCAGCGGTTCCCGTTACAATGCGTTTAAAGTGAAGCTGTCCGCGAGAAACAGTATCTACCTGAACTACAAAAATATGCCATTGTTCTTCTTTGCGTTGAATTTTCTTCCGCTGTTGGTGGGCTGGTTGGTCAAGCTTCGGTTTTTCTGCCGGCTTGGCTTTGGAAAGGAATATCGCGAAGGAATTATGGAAGGAGTGCGAACGGCCGGACGGTGCAGGAAGGTTCCGTTTCGCTGGAAATATCTACCGAATCACATATATATTGAAGTACTTTTGATCATCAACACCGTGATGTATGTGATTGAATTTCTGCGCCGCCGAAGCGAGAAAAAACGGTTGGCGGAACGAATGCGGTAAAATTGGGAGTCGAAAGATGATAGAAGATAATCAAAAAAGGTTAAATCAGCTTCATGTAGTGATTGATGGACTGATCATTATTTTATCCTATACGTTATCTTACGTGTTTATTTTTGAAATGCAAAATCGCCCGCAGGCGTATGACGCGGCATTTTATTTCTGGCATTTGATTGTTGTAGTGCCCGGCATGCTGATCCTTTATTGGATGAACAAGCTGTATACGCCGAAACGCGTTCAGGGAAGGCGGCGCGAATTTGCGAACCTTGTGTGGTCCACAGGTACGGCGTTACTTGTGTTCATGGCGTATCTGTATTTGGGAAAAGAAGACCTGATGCATTTTTCACGCCGTATGGTGCTTCTGTTTTTTGCACTGAATCTGGTGCTGGATTATGCATTCCGGTTATGTCTTCGCTATTTCCTGAGAAGGATTCGCAAGAACGGACATAATCAGAAAAGCATTTTGCTGATTGGATATAGTCGTGCAGCGCAGGCGTACATTGATCGCGTACAGGAAAACCCGGTATGGGGATATAACATTCGGGGAATATTGGATGACCATGCCGAGTGGGGAACCGATTATAAGGGTGTGCGTGTTCTCGGGCCGACATACCATCTGGATGAAATCCTGAAGATCAGTCATCTGGATGAGATTGCGATCACATTGGGATTGCAGGAATATGACAAGCTGGAGCAAATCGTAGTTTTGTGTGAGAAATCCGGTGTGCATACCAAGTTTATTCCGGACTACTCAAAAATCATCCCGACGACACCATACACAGAGGATTTGCTGGGACTTCCGGTTATCCATATCCGTTATGTGCCGCTGAGTGATTCGTTTAATATGGCGACAAAGCGTGCGGTAGATATCATTGGAGCTGCAGTAGCCTTGCTTTTGTTCAGCCCGATTATGTTGATCACAGCAATCGGTGTAAAACTGTCTTCACCCGGCCCGATCCTGTTTAAGCAGGAGCGGATCGGCCTGCACAATCGTCCGTTCATGATGTATAAATTCCGCTCTATGGCAATGCAGACGGAGGAAGATGAGGCGAAGGGGTGGACGAAAAAGGGGGATCCGAGAGTTACTCGGTTTGGTAGATTCATCCGCAAGACGAGTATTGATGAATTGCCGCAGATGTGGAATGTATTAAAGGGAAATATGAGCTTGGTGGGACCGCGTCCGGAGCGTCCGCAATATGTGGAGAAATTTAAAGAGGAGATTCCTCGGTACATGGTAAAGCACCAGGTTCGTCCCGGAATTACCGGATGGGCTCAGGTAAATGGTTATCGCGGAGATACTTCGATCAGTAAGCGTATTGAATGTGATCTCTATTATATTGAGAATTGGACCCTGGGTCTGGATTTCAAAATCATTCTTTTGACGTTTGTCAGAGGATTTGTCAATAAGAATGCATATTGACTGCAAAGGAGTTAACATGAGTAAGAAATATTTAGAGGATGAGGATGATTATCAGTGGAATGATGATCTGGATTGGGATGAACGGGCTGATGAATTTGATGACAGCTTCGACGATGTAGACGACAGACCACGTAAAAAGAAATCTTCTTCCGGGAAGAAAACGGTTTCGAAAGGAACGGCGAAAGGTACAGCAAAGAACAGCACCAAAAAGCATACAGATAGCAGTGCAAAGAACGGTGGAAAAGCCACCGGAAAAACCACCGGAAAAACCGAGAGTACGAAAACGAAAACAGGCGTATCGAAAACCACCGGAAAGAATGGAACGAAAAAAGCCGGAAAAAAAGCGGCATCCGCAAAGAAGAAGAGACGCCGCGGAATGATGATCGTGTTGGCAATTCTGGAAATCCTTGCACTTGGTGTGGTGTGCGTCGGATTGTATGTGATGAGTCTCTTTAATAAGATGACACCTCCGCCTGTTGTTGGAGGACATGAGAACAATCCCAGTTTCCGGCCCGGAAAAGACGCAGAGGTGAATGATCTGGATCAGGGTGTTTTAGAGACGATGCAGGGATATTATACGTTTGCGATTCTTGGGTTGGACCAGCGTGACCAGAGCGATTATTCTCAGGGTCAGAGCGATGTTATTGTGTTGGTTACGGTGAATAAGGACACCGGTGAGATCAATATGTCATCGATATATCGTGATACCTATCTGATGGTTGATCAAAGTGGAAGATACGGAAAGATCAATGCTGCA
>JAFQDI010000150.1 GCA_017416055.1 Lachnospiraceae bacterium | reverse complement strand
CCTTCCCCAGAATGTGTTTCTGTCCCACTACCTCGTCCAACGTGGCCGGTCGCATTCTGGCTGCCAGCGGTGACTCTTTTTCCAAACTGCTTTCACGCATATAATCAAACAAATCCATGACAATCTCCTCCGCTTATAGTTTATCATCCCAAATGCTTTTCGTCCAGTGTCATTTCACAATCCGTAAAGTAAACTGTTTCCATTCTTTTTCACTCGTCAACTCAGCTCCATTTGTTGTGCATATTGCATAAATTTAAACATTATTTTTATATAATTTCACCAAATTACCATCTTGCTTTTTTTTCCAATCAATGCTATGATTGCGGCGTAATGAGAAAAGAAAAACAAAGAGTTTGAACGATGACGTTCAAAGACAAGGAGGATTACGATGACTATTACTTTAGGAAAAATTGCATTACATGACGTTGACGTACAGAAGCTGTTCTCTATGATCGATCGCTGCAAGGGCGATGTGTATCTGGTAACTGAGGAAGGCAACAGACTGAATCTGAAGAGCAAGCTGTGCCAGATGATCGGTCTGACCAAGCTGATCCAGGGTGGAACCATCTCCGAGGCAACTCTGCTTTGCACCGATGCCGAGGATGACAGTAAGCTGTTCCGCTTTGCACTGTACGGCGAGGAGTTCTAAATACATTATGGTATAGACCAACACTGAGGCCTGTCGCACTACTTGTGTGGCAGGTCTCATCTATAGATTAAAAGCAGCGGGCTGCCACACAAATGGTGCGACAGCCCGCTGCTTTTTAATTATTCTTCAAACCCATTCGGATTATTTGACTGCCATCTCCAGGCATCCTCACACATCTCCTCGATGCCTCGCTCGGCTACCCAACCCAATTCCTCTCTCGCCTTCGTCGGATCGGAATAGCAGGTCGCAATATCACCGGGACGACGATCCTTGATTTCATAGGGAATCGGCTTTCCGCAAGCTTTCTCAAATGCATGGACGATTTCCAACACACTGTAGCCTTTTCCGGTACCCAGATTGTAAATATGTACGCCCTCAGTGGTCTCGATCTTCTCCATCGCTTTCACATGGCCGATCGCCAGATCCGTCACATGGATATAATCTCTCACGCCGGTGCCGTCGGGAGTATCGTAGTCATCGCCAAACACACCCAACTTTTCCAAGCGGCCCACCGCAACCTGTGCCACATAGGGAAGCAGGTTGTTCGGAATCCCCTTCGGGTTCTCACCGATTCGTCCGCTTTTGTGCGCACCGATCGGATTGAAATAGCGAAGCAAAATCACTCTCCACTCGGGATCGGAACGGTGAAGATCTGTCAACACCTGTTCAAGCATCCCTTTGGTCTGACCATAAGGGTTTGTGATCTCACCCTTCGGACAATTCTCCGTGATCGGAATCTCCTTCGGACTGCCGTAAACGGTCGCAGATGAGCTGAACACGATGCGCTTCACACCATGCGCTGCCATCGCCTGACAAAGCACGACTGTACCTGCAATATTGTTCCAATAATACTCAAGAGGCTTCGCCACCGACTCTCCTACCGCCTTCAGGCCGGCAAAATGTATCACTGCCTCAATCTTCTCTTCGGCAAAAATTCGATCAAGCCCCGCTCTGTCCAACAGATCCACTTGATAGAACTTCACACTTTTTCCGGTGATTTCCTCCACACGCTTCAACGATTCCGCACTGGAGTTGCACAGATTATCCACAACTACAACGGAATACCCCGCCTGAATCAACTCCACGCAGGTATGGCTTCCGATATATCCGGCTCCGCCGGTCACCAAAACTGCCATCGCAGTTCCCCCTTTATCTAAGCATACGTCATTTCCTACTCTTCAGGAATGGAGCAATAGTTGTTCTTTGCCGTCTCCAAAACCACGTTTGTCTTCGTAAAGGATACGCCCTCCTGATCTCTGACCATACGATGCACCGCATTCAAGTGCTCCTGTGACCTGCAGTTGATCGTCAGAAGAAGATCATAATCTCCGGTAACATAATGGCAAGACACAATATTTTCGTTATTGCGGATTGCCTTGATGAAGTTGTCATAAAACTTCGGGTGCTCCAGACTGACTTCCATCAGCGCAGTCATGTTGTTACCCACTTTTTCCTGATCCACCACGATAGTATACTGCTTGATCAAACCGGTACTCTCCATCTTGCGGATACGTTCCAGTACCGCCGATACAGACAGATGAATTTCCTTTCCAATCGTAGATGCCGTGTTTCTGGCATTCTCCCGCAAACTTTTCAGGATCGCGTAATCCATTTTATCCATAATTGCCTCCATATCCCATGCTCCCACAAAACACCTGATTTTGCAGTGCAGAATACTTTTTCCATACCAACAGACGAATTATAGCACACTATGCCGTAATATTTCAAGCATTTTTTTGACTCTACAGAAAAATTTGTTTAATTTATTCCGTTTTTTTCCTGTTTTCGGCCAGATTTACTCTACCCACTCGGTCAACCACTCGTAAATCGCATCCGCAATCGCTTTTCCGTAGCCGTCCACGTTCTGATCAAACAGCTCGTTATCCCTCGCATGATTCAGATATCCGACCTCCAACAGTACGGCCGGCATCTCGGCATACTCGATCACGGTGTAATTCACATCCGGCTCATCCCAGGATCCGGTCTTCACTCCGCAGTTGAGTGTAATCCCCACCGCCTCCATAGCAGCAAGCATTTTCTCCGCCGCCGCACGACTGTCTGCGGGATTCGTTTTGTCGATCCATCCCTCGACACCGCATTTGTCACCGGCCACATTAGAATTGCGATGAATGGATACAAACAGATCAGCTCCCGCAGCATTCGCCATCTGGGGACGAGCCTTATTTTCCACATCCACATCCTCGGTTCTGGTCATAACAATCGTCACATTCTCATATTTGGACAACTCTCTCTGGATCGCCAGCGTCAAACGAAGGGTGTCGTGGCTCTCAAATCGGCCATCCAACGGTGAAGTCGCCCCGCGCTTTCCGCCGTGTCCTGCATCCAGACAAACCACATACTGAATCGGCGCTTCTGTGGCAGGAACCTCCGTGGTGGG
>JAFQDI010000149.1 GCA_017416055.1 Lachnospiraceae bacterium | reverse complement strand
TGATAAAGGACCATCATCGGTTCCACCGTGTCTCCGGTATTTTTAATTCTGTCCCGGATTTCAAACTCATTCTTTAATTTAGATACTCGGATCGTCCTCTCCAGGCAAAACTTTCTGGCGAAAATCGTCTCATCCTTTACCACTGTATGTACCGTCAAAGACTCATCATTCTCCGTCCAGTAGGCCTGTTCGCAGGGCTGATTGGCAATTCTTCCATGAAGGGGAAAACGTTCTCCGTTTTCTTCGCAAACTTTTCCCACATTTTCAAAGCCGCATGTCGTCAAAAATCCCGCAGTAAAGGATTGCAACCAATGATCGCCTATGCTGTCGTAATAAGCCGGTGCCACATAGCCGCAGGGGGACAGATAGCTCAGATTGATTCCCTTAAATTTTAACCGGGTGATGTCACCGCAGCGATCCGGTGAAACAATCAATTCCAGTCCTTTTCCGTTGTTGATTTCATAAAGGCGCATCCCATCGCCTTTTCCGCCAACCAAACGGTGCTCTTCGATTCCACAGTACTGTGTGGAGTGTCCGATGTATGCATTCAACTTCGCCACCTCCCTTTGATTACTTACTCAGCCTTTGGATATTCATTGCACAGCAGGCGGTAAGGTGCCTCATCCTCCTCAATCATCGGGAATCTTCCTGCCGGAGGATTAAAACGGTTGTCCGAGTTATCGTCATTGCACTGACTCACCTCTCCCAAAAGTACCGGACCGGTTCCTTCTTCTACCGAAAAATCGTGATACATATACTGCTGAATATGAATGCTCTCTCCCGGAGTGAGACGGATCTGCGTTCCGGCCGGAACCTTGTATGTACGTCCGTCGGTATGTACGGTAACATCGGATTCATAATCGATCTCTTCATTTTCCAACGAGTTATATACGCGAATCAGCACATTGCCGCCTCCGCGGTTAATGATATCCTCTGTCTTAAACCAATGAAAATGGTTTAGTGCATACTGTCCTTCTTTCAGGTACAGTAATTTTTCCGCATACACCTTGGGATATTTGTCGGCCATTGCACGGTTTCCGTTTCGAATCGTGATCAGGGAAAAACCACATTTGTCAAAATCACCCGATCCAAAATCCGTAATATCCCAACCCAGCATGCAATCCCGAACCTCATCATACTCGTGGCCGATGGACTGCCACTGCTCCGGCGTAAAATGACAAAACGGCGGCAGGGAAAAACGGTATTCCTTACACATTGCTTCCAATTCTTTTAACGCTTTATTAATCTCAGAACGCTTCATTTTGTTTCCTCCTTCAACCTTTATTCACAGAATTAAAGAGTCTTTGCTTTTTCAACACTTCCTCTTTGATCGCCTCAATCTGGGGCAAAATCAACTCGATAATCCCCTTATCCACCGAAGTGAATGCCTGCATCGCAGCCTTAGCCGCCGCCACATTGATGTCCGTAAAAATATTCACCTTGCTGATTCCAATCTCAATCGCCTTGCGAAAATCATCATCGGAAAGGCCTGATCCACCATGCAGTACCAGTGGTACATCTACCATTTTTCTGATTGTCTCGATCCGCTCGAAATCCAGCTTCGGAGGCAGCTTGTACGCACCGTGTGCATTTCCCACCGCAATCGCCAGCGCGTCAACCCCCGTTTTCTCCACGAAATCTCTGGCCAGCTTGGGATCCGTAAAATACGCCGACGGATCCGTCGGAGCAAAACTTCCCTCCGCTGATCCTTCATTGTCCCCCACATGCCCTAATTCGCCCTCAATTGTCGCGCCATAGGAGTGTGCGATCTCTGCCATTTCTCTGACCTTCTCCACATTCACGTCGTAGCTGTCGGTGGAGCAGTCATACATAACCGAGGTAAATCCCAATTCCAATGCTTTTACACAGTTTTCTTTGGTCAGGCCATGATCAAGATGTACCGCTACCGGCACGCTCGCCCTTTTTGCCATGGGAAGCAGAAACTCAGCCACCTCCTCCAACGGACAGTATGGAAGGAATATCTCAGCCGTTCCGATAATCACCGGAGAACGACTTTCCTCTGCGGCATAAATGATACCTCTTGCCAGTTCCAGATTCACCGCATTAAATAATCCCACTGCATATTTTCCTTTTTGCGCATTTCTTAACATATCGCCCATGTTTACCAACATATCATTTCATCCCTCCCGTTATAATCACTGTCTTTCTGTCTTTTTCCATCCCGCTTCGATTTTACGTTTCAGTTCATCGAAGGATTTCAGCCCACCCAGCGCATCATATGCTTCCACACAGGAAGCTCCGGTGGCCGTTGCCAGGCGAAGCGCCTCCTCCAGTGAATATCCATCTAACGTTGCGGTCAAAAACGCTCCGATACTGGTGTCTCCCGCTCCGGTACCGGACAATATCTTTTCCGGAACATAACTTCTCTCGAACCCTTCTTTTCCGCCCCACAGTGTCAAATCGAGTTCTAATTTGGCGCACAGTTCTGCCAATTTGTCTTCGTCCGCGGTGCGGTAAAACATACCCGGAGCCCCGCACTTGATCAGCAATATCTTTGCACCGTAGTCCATGCACCGGTCCGCCAATGGCTTCACGTCTTCTATCTCTAACCGTTCAGTGACATCTCCTCCCACGGCCCGCTTCTGCCACTCATCGAATCGCTCACGATCCAACATATAACATAGCTCCTCCACGCTGGGCACGAAAAAATCCACATAGGGAAGCACGTCTTTCAAAACCTGCTTCCAATCCACCGAGCCCGCTTCGGCATTCGGATCAATCGCTGCAAAATCCAGTGAAGTGGCAATACCCTGTTCTTTTGCCTGCTTCATGATCTTAATCAATTCTCGTCCGTTATCCCGATAAATCGACTTCATCAGCGGCGGATATCCGAAATGCAGCAATGCGGTCTCTCCCAAATCAGCCCAAGGAATATCCTCCGCGCAAAACGTGTCGTTTGATCCCGTATGATGCAGGAAAATACGATCGGCCCCCGGAACCGCCAATACGACCGAATAGGAGGTGCTCTCCCCCTCCTTCACAACTAATCCGTCTCCGGCTTCATACTCGTTAAAAATGCGATATACTATTTTGCCAAGCTCGTCATCTCCTACTTTTCCCACGAGGCTGACATCCGCCCCCAGAATCTTCATTGCCAGTCCCGTGTTTGCCACGGCTCCGCCCGTATGTATATCTGCTTTCCCCACATTGAACAGTTTGCCCGGAACAAGGACATCCTTCAACTGCATTCCGCTATTTTGAGGGAATATGGGCGTAATATCTAAACAGACATGACCCACTACCACTGCCTTCTTTTTCACCCTGCACCTCCTGCCGTATCAGTTTCTTGTTTTCCTATTAAATTATACAAAAAAATGCACATAAAATAAAGTACAATCTTGCGATTTCTCTCTTGCATTATTGTTATATATACGCTTATAATGAGATCAAAATCAAGACGAATACGCCTCGCCACATCGGATCAAAGGAAAAATTAAACATGAATAATACAGGTCAAATAGAAGTTATTCGACATACTACCATGAATCATTTGGAGATCTTCATGATCGAGATGACAGCCAAACAGTTTCACGGGCATAGTGATATGGAAATGGGTATCATCTGGGAAGGCTCCATGACTTTGTTCGTCGATCAAAAACGGTATGATTTGCACAAGGGCGATATCTATCTGATCAACCGCTATCAAATGCACTCTTTCTTTAACCCCGATGGCAAAAATATTATTTTGGCCTTTCAGATCCATACCGATTTTTACCGGATAATCAGCCATCAGTTGGAGCATCTCCGTTTTCAGGAAAACGTTTTTCATGAAGGGCCCCTGTACGATCGGCTGTATGGACTGTTGGTCAGCTGCGCCGAACACCATTTTTGCAAAGATATGTTCAGCGAAGTGAAATGTTCCTCCCTTTTCCTGGAGGTTCTCTACACTTTGCTCCGCAACACGCCCTATTCGGTCACCGGAGAAAAAGAATATTCTTCCGTTCAGAACAATGTCAGGCGGATCAACCGCATCACGGAATATATTCTGCAACATCATCAGGAATCCATTTCCCTGAAAGATCTCGCCGCGCTGGAAAATGTTTCTCCGTTTCACATTTCCCACTTCATTACGAAAATGTTAGGCATGTCTTTTCAGGAATATTTAAATAATGTACGGTTTGATCATGCCATCCGCCTGATCCATCAAACTGATCTGAGTATTCTGGATATCTGTCTGGAATCAGGATTTTCCAGCAGCCACTATCTGAACCAAATGTTTTTGAGATCCTTCGGCTGCACCACAAAGGAATATATTGCAAACAAGTCTCATCCCCGGCATATTGAGATCACGCCGCCGGGCACCGATATACAGACCCCTTATACCTTTGAGCAATCTGCCAGTTTACTTTTATCATGAACAAACTCAGTCATTTTTTCAAAAACATGATGTTTTTTACAAAATAACTATTGACAAACTGCTATTCTTCCGCTAAAATTTCTTCCAATATGACAAAGCGTTTGAGCAGAAACCAGTACCCCTTTCCGACGTTTCAGAGAGCTGTCGTTTGGTGTGAGACAGTAACGAAAGAATCGGCGAATTCATTCTGTTAGCTGTGGGCTGAAGACTCATCGTTGTGTAGGCCTTACCGGTTGCGCCCGTTACAGTGCTGGGGTGTTATTGCACCCGAAGAGGTCCTCTTTGCGAAAAGAGGACGAAGCAGAGTGGTATCACGGTCATAAGGCTGTCCCTGTATCCTTGATAAAGGATCGGGGGCTTTTTCTTTTTCCGGGCACACTGTTCCCTTATATATTTCACGATCTGAGGATCGTGCAAATGATAAAAAGTAAAAAGGAGATTTTAACAATGAAAAAACTGGTATCTATCCTTTTGGCACTTATCCTTTGCCTTGGCACCTGTCTGATGCTCACCTCCTGTGGCGATAAGACGGATTACACCGTAGGTATCTGTCAGCTGATGAAGCATGACTCTCTCGATCAGGCAACGCAAGGCTTTATTGACGCGCTGAACGAGGAAATGAAGAAGGCAGGCAAAACCGTTTCCATTGACACTCAGGTGGCTGGCGGCGTAGATCTTTGCTCCACCGTGGTAAAGACATTCACTGCAAAAAAGACTGATCTGATCATGGGTAATGCAACCCCCGCTCTTCTGGCTGCGGCAAACGCAACCACTACGATCCCTGTTCTCGGCACCTCTGTTACCGACTATGCGGACACCTTCGGCGGCAACATTCCTGCGAATGTGACCGGCACCTCCGATGCGGTTCCCTTCGATGAGCAGGCTCAGATGATGATCGACTCCCTGAAACTGGTTGCCGGCGATCAGGTTGGCGTTCTCTACTGCACCAACGAGTCCAACTCTCTGATCCAGTATGAGGCGGTTAAGACTCTGTTCGAGGCAAAGAGCATCGTTGTGAAGGCATACACCTTCTCCGAGACCACTGAGCTTCAGGCACTGGTTACCAACGCGGCAAACGAGTGTAAGGCGATTTACGTTCCCTCCGACAACACCGTTGCAGACAATGACGCTATCGTAGGCACCATCTGCAATGAGAAGAAGGTTCCCGTTTACACCAGCTACGGCGGCGCAATCTGCTACGCAAGCCTTGCGATCAATTACTATGATCTGGGCTATGAGACCGGAAAGATGGCTGCTGAGATCCTGCTCGGCACTAAGACTCCCGCCGATATCGAGATTAAGACTCTGGTTCCTTCCGTTGTTTACAACAATGATCTGTGTGCACAGTTGGGCATTTCCGTTCCCGAGAACTAATACAATTTTTGAGGTGTATCATGTTTTTTTTGAATGCATTGCCCGGAGCGGTTGCGGAAGGGCTTATCTGGGGTTTGATGGCGATCGGCGTCTACATTTCCTACAAAATTCTTGACATTGCCGATCTGACCGTAGACGGCTCCATCTGTACCGGAGGTTGCGTGTGCGCGGTAATGATTGGCAGCGGTGCTCCGGTTTGGCTCAGCGTGGCAGTTGCCTTCCTGGCCGGCATGCTCACCGGTGTTGTGACCGGACTGTTTCACACCGCTCTCGGCATCCCTTCGATCCTTGCCGGCATCCTGACTCAGCTGATCCTCTACTCAGTTAATCTGGCTATCCTCGGCGGAAAATCATTGATCGCGATCGACCCTCGTGCCAATCAGCTGATTCTTCACATGAGTGACAATCCCATGGCTATCGTGGCCGCAGGGCTGATCATCGTATGCACCATCATCGGACTCTGGCTCTTCTTCTACACAGAAGTCGGTCTGACCTTAAAGTCCACCGGTGATAACCCTGACATGAGCCGTGCGCAGGGAATCAATGTCAAGCTGAACAAAGTAGTCGGTTTGGCTATCGCTAACGGTATCGTTGCACTTGCGGGTGCGCTCCTTGCCCAGTACAAGGGCTCTGCAAACATCAACGACGGGCGCGGTGCTATCGTCATCGCACTGGCTGCTATCTTCATCGGACTCTCTGTTTCTCTGAAAATTAAGCCAAATTTTGTGGTCAGCCTCATCGGCGTGGTCGGCGGTGGTGTTGTGTACTACATCATTTACACCTTTGTCATTCTGTTGGGTCTGAAGACGGACTACCTGAAGATGCTCTCCGCGATCATCGTGGCACTGTTTTTGGCAGTTCCCTATCTGAAGGGCGAATATTTCCAAAAGAAAAAGGTGATGCCTATGCAGTCATCACCCGAACCTGATCATTTAGGCGGAGGTGATACCAATGCTTAAAATCACTAACTTACATAAAACTTTCAACCCCGGCACTGTAAATGCAAAAACCGCCCTCTCCGGTCTTAATCTGACCCTTGAAGACGGCGATTTCGTCACTGTGATTGGCGGCAACGGCGCCGGAAAATCCACCATGCTCAACGCGATTGCAGGCGTGTGGAAGCCGGACTACGGCACCATTGAGATCGACGGCGTGGATGTGACCAATATGCCGGAGCACAAGCGTGCCAAGTTACTCGGCCGCGTCTTCCAGGACCCGATGAAGGGAACCGCACCTGATATGGAGATTGCGGAAAACCTTTCCATCGCAGCTCGACGCGCGACCAAGAGAAAACTGGTGTGGGGTATCCGCAAAGGTGAGCGTGACCGCTACAAGGAACTGCTCTCCACCCTGGAACTCGGTCTGGAGTCCAGACTTTCCTGTAAGGTCGGTCTTCTCTCCGGCGGTCAGCGCCAGGCAGTCACCCTGTTGATGGCCACCTTAAGCAAGCCGAAGCTTCTCCTTCTCGATGAGCACACCGCAGCTCTCGACCCGAAGACGGCAGCAAAGGTGCTGGAGATCACCGACAAACTGGTCACCGAAAACAAGCTGACCACACTGATGATCACCCACAACATGCACGATGCCATCGCTCACGGAAACCGTCTGATCATGATGCATGAAGGACGAATCGTTGTGGATGTTTCCGGTGAGGAGAAAAGGAAACTGACCATCCCCCAGTTGCTCGGTCTGTTCGAGCAGGCCAGCGGAATGGCCATGGCAGATGATAAATTGATTTTGTCAAAATAATCACCTTGCCGTGCAGAGGCAATCCAGATGATTCTCTGCACGGCTTTTGATTTATTATGTACTCGTATTACATCACAAAGAAAACTGATTTTTTCCTTGCCAATCTTCTTTCAATAGCATATAATAGAAAACCCCGCCTATGATTTTGCGGGGGGATAAGTACCTTAAGGAGTGACACTCAAATGGCGATGAATTTAGATAACAAACTGGTAGTCGGGATTTCTTCCCGTGCACTGTTTGATTTGGAATACGAAAATCAAATTTACGAGGAGCAGGGCCTTCAGGCTTATCTGGACTATCAGATTGCCCATGAAAAGGATATTTTGAAACCCGGCACTGCTTTCCCGCTGATCAGAGCACTGCACAAATTAAATGAGTGTGGCGAGCAATTGGTGGAGATCATCATTCTGTCAAAGAACAGCGCGGATACCAGTCTGCGCATCTTCAACTCCATCGAGCATTACGGGCTGGATATCAGCCGCGCTGCACTGGTGGGTGGAAATCGAATCACACCCTACCTCTCTGCATTCAACACGGGTCTGTTTCTTTCTGCCAACGAGCAGGATGTTCAGGAGGCCATCGATGGCGGCATCGCTGCCGGTTTGATCTGCTCTCATGATAATTTGAAGATTGATCCCAATGATCCCATTGATCAGATTCGCATCGCTTTCGACGGAGATGCGGTTATTTTCTCCGATGAATCCGAAATGGTGTATAAATCTCAGGGACTTACCGCCTTCGAAGAACACGAGCGCTTAAACGCTCAAAATCCTCTTCCTGCCGGTCCGTTCGCAAAGCTTCTTCGCACCATCTCTCTGGTTCAGAAAAAGTTTGATCCCGATCATATGCCGATCCGCACCGCATTGGTCACCTCCCGTAACGCACCTGCACACGAGCGGGTGATCCGCACTTTGATTGCCTGGGGCGTACGCATTGATGAGGCATTTTTCATGGGCGGTGTGCAAAAAAGCGAGGTGCTGAAAGCCTTCGGCGCACATATTTTCTTTGACGATCAGGCCGTGCACACCGATCCCGCATCAAAGCTGGTGCCTTCGGCCAGAGTTCCCTACAAATCCAAATAAAGCTATGTTTTCTCCGAACCTGCCTTCTATCCATGGCGGGTTCGTATTTTGAACAAATTTGGATTTCGTTGAATCCTTGGACCGTGCTCAAGGTGGGAAATCCTTTAGTAGGAAAACCCTCTCTCTTCGAGGAGAAATCGTTTTGCAGTATTTTTTGTTAAATGATTGACAATTTGTCAATTTCTATTTATACTATATTTATGTGAACACGTTCACAAAGGAGAGATTATGCCAAAAATCATTCAAAACCTGGAAAACCGACTGATCGAAGAAGCAAAAAAACAGATCAGGGAGTCCGGTTATGGTGCCCTGACGATCCGATCGGTAGCAAAAGCCTGCGGTGTAGGCGTGGGAACCGTTTACAACTACTTCCCTTCCAAGGACAATCTGGTGGCCACCTATCTGCTGAATGACTGGAACAACTGTATCGCTGCGATCAATGCGGTGAGCACCTATTCTGAGATGCCCCGCCCGGTTGCGCTATGCATCTATGATCAGCTTTGTAAATATGTTGAGTGCCATCAATCTATCTTCCGGGATGAAGCCGCCGCTTCCGGCTTTGCAGGTTCGTTCAGCCGTTATCACGCCCTGCTTAGAAGTCAGTTGGCCGCTCCGCTTCAGAAGTTTTGCCAAAGTGAATTCGTTGCCGAGTTTATCGCCGAGTCTCTGCTGACCTGGACAATGGCCGAAACACCTTTTGAAGAGATTTACGGCATAATCGAAAAGTTATTTTTGTGATAAGGAGAGATGTAACATGTCCAGCTTTGAAAATCTGCGCGTGGTAGATAACTTCTACCAGACCTCCCTGTATTTCCCCATGCCTACCGTGGTGATCAGCACCCTGTGCGAAGACGGTTCCACCACCCTGGGCCCCTACTCTCTGGTGCAGCCCTATTATGTTGCCGGAAAGGATTTCTATGCGATGCTGCTGTCCTGCCGCAACTCCTCCAACACTGCCCAGAATATTT
>JAFQDI010000148.1 GCA_017416055.1 Lachnospiraceae bacterium | reverse complement strand
CCCTCATGGATGTCAATGAAAAATTTGAGAAACTCTCTCCCAGTCAGAAACTCCGGAACAGTCGGTGTGGACAGCACGTAACCGATGTCCTCCGCACTGATTGCCCTGCGTTCTCCATTCTCTTCCAGCCAAAATTTTCCGCTCTCTGCCTTCAAATCCCGGTTAATACAGTTGAACAGCGTGGTTTTTCCGGCTCCGTTTCTTCCCAATAGTCCATAAATTTTGCCACTTTCAAACGTAAAATGAATTCCGCGAAGAACCTCCTTTTTCTCAAAATTCTTCGATAAATTTTCTATAATCAGCTGCATATTGATTTCCTCCGTAAAAGATTTCATTCACGCTCCACTAACCGCCGCATATCCTCCGGCAATTCGCAAGTAAACTCCAACCGTTCCCCGGAAAACGGCTGTGTACAGACAAGCCTCCATGAATGTAATGCAGTTCGCGTCATGCCAAATTCACCGGACTCCAAGTTTTCTCTACTATTTTCTTCGGTCAGAGTAGCATCTCCATACATCGAATCCCCCAAAAGCGGATGGCCAAGCCAACTCATATGTACACGAATCTGGTGTGTCCTTCCGGTAAACAGGTGAAGTTCCACCAGACTATACCCGTCAAAGCGCTCTCGCACCCGGTAAGCAGTCTTCGCGTAAGCTCCATCCTCTGTCACCCGCTGTTTCATCCACACGTCGGGATCAGGGCCAATTGGCTCATCGATGATTCCTTCATCCTGCGCCGGACTTCCGTGAACGAGTGCCAGATAATGACGCTCCATCTCTCCCGCTGTCCGCTGCAATTCCATACTGCGCACGGCCGCCTTATTCTTTGCGATATAGATAAGTCCGCTGGTCTCCCGATCCAGTCGCCCTACCGGGCGCACCACGATGTGTTCATCCTGCTGTCCGTAATGCCACACCAAAATATTCGCCAATGAATCTGCGTAATGCCCCGGTGACGGGTGAACCACCAGACCGGCCGGCTTGTTCACCAACAAAAGATCATCATCCTCATATCGGATGTCCAAGTCTCCCGGTTGTGGAAGAAGCTGATGTGAACCGGCTTCCTTATCCTCTAATGTCACCGTCAGAACATCTCCGGGGTTCAGCAACCGACGCACAGTCACTTCCTCGCCGTTCACCAGTATTCCCCCGGCAAGGAACTTTGCCCGACTGATCTGACGGGCAGACAACCGGAAATGATGACGCAGGATATCCTTCACCGTGTGGCCGTTTTCCTCGTCCGCCGTGATATACTTTATTTTTCGTTCCATCACACATATACATAGGGTCTAGTCTGCTTTATCGCAATAGCCCCGCCTCCGACCTATTGTAAAAAGATTCGATTGGGTGCTGTGGTAAACCGATATATCTCAATTCCCAGCTCCTGAAAGTGATTTCTCAACAGAGGCTGTACTCCCACGAAATCGGTTCAGACAGGCATACATCTCCTGCTCTCTGGGCTTCGCCAGACCGCCGGGCACATACCCTCTGCAAAACGCCTCCCACCCCATCTTCTCCAAAACCTCCATCGCCCGGCTCACTATCTGTCTGACTGTACGCTTTCCGTCCAACAGATTTTCCAGACAATATCTCATCAGGTAAGCCAGTGCCATTGTCTGCTCGGAGTCAACCAGTTGTTCCAGATATCGCACATCCACCGTCTCACGATCCAGACTCAGGGAATCCACACCAAACGCCTTGACCTTCATCTGGTCGTATCTGCTGTCCCTGCTCTGCGCTCTGCGAAATGCCGGGAATATACGTTTAAATTCCGGAATCTGAAATTCGGGCGCGCGGATGGACGGAGCCGGATGATGAGCACAGACCGCCTTCACTTCATCCGTGATCTCACGGACGCGATAATTATCCAGCAACAGAATATGATCCGCCAGATAGAAAAAGGCTCCCGAGCTTCCTGCCACCATGATTGTGGATATTCCCGCCTCATCGCACAGATCCCTCGCCCGCTCAATAAACGGTGTGATCGGTTCCTTATCCCTGCTAATCACCTCTTGCATCAGGCGATCCCTCACCATGAAATTGGTCGCCGAGGTGTCCTCATCTAAAAGCAAAAGTCTGCTTCCCGCCTCGATGCTCTCCATCAATCCTGCCGCTTGAGAAGTACTACCGCTGGCATCCTCGGTGGAAAATTCGGTAGTATCCTTTTTATTGGGAAGATTGTGAATAAAAAGATCAATATTCACCTTACGGATAGATCGCCCATCCTCTGCCCTCTGCTTCACCGCGGTCTTGTCCGTCAGCACAAACTCTCTGCCATCCCCGGCAATATGATCGTAAACCCCGTTCTGGATTGCCTCAAGAAGCGTGGATTTCCCATGGTAGCCGCCTCCGGCAATCAGGGTAATGCCATGCGGAATCGCCATTCCACTGATCATTCCACAGTGGGGTAAAACAAATGTCTGCCGCATCGATTTCGGAGAAGAAAAAGGAACACTGCCCTGCATCGGCAGATCCGACACACCGCTCTTTCTCGGCAGGATCGCCCCGTCTGCCACAAAAGCAACGATGCCGCGTTCCTGCATCTGACATCTCAAGCTCTCCTGATCTTCAGAAAGTTCCACGGCAGCCTTTACCGCACGCTGATCCAATCGCGTATAAAACAAACTGTTCTCCACGCACTCAGGCAAAACAGTAAATAAAATCTTTTCCAATTCTCCGGCATTAATCGTACGCCCAAAAGCCGGAAAGCCGATTTGAAAGCGCACAATGATTCGATCACGCTCAATCATACATGCGCTTCTCTCCAGCACCTTCTGCCCGCAACGGCTGATGAACAACAGACCGCTCTTTCCTGAGCCTTTCGCTTGTCCTCTCTCCCGGCCAAACTGCTCCGCCATCTGCCTGAGCAGAAAATCCTGCAGCGCAATACGCATGCAGCTCTTTTCGCAATACTCTTTCGGAAACCCTGCCCGTAAAAGAGGTACTTCCACATGGACTGACGAGGGGGACGCAAAGGGGTCTCCCTGCACATGATCAATACACAATATATAAGATTTAAACTGCCAGCTTCCCGCCAGCTCCTTGTAGGCCGGATAGCTTTTCCGGTCAATGGATCGCAACAGGGTACGCAGATCACTGGACGATTTCATCGAAAACACTCCTTTCGCAGTGCGCGCATTCGCAACCGCATCGCGTTTGCTCATTGCTTACTCATATTATATCACACTTTAATTTGCTTGGGAATATTATTAATTATTACAAAAAGCTGTAAACCGCTCAATTGACAAGCTTTTTTGCTGCAACTTGAAGTTCTTCTTCGGTCGGCTCCCAGTCAAATCTTAACTGTACGATCCGATTCTCCCGGCAGATCACATACTCCGTCAAATATACTCGATTCTCATCTGAGGTGTAATGATTCCGGTATACGGTGTCCGCTCCCCAGCTCTCAGCATCGATCTTCAGCCACCTCTCGCTCGCTTCCTGAAGCACCTCCTCACCCAGGAAAGAGGCTAGGCACAGATCATAACCCAGGGGAATCTTCACCTCAACAATTCTGTACTCCAACTCATTTTCGCCAAGGTCAGATAACAATGTCGGTTCCTTACGTCTCTGATATCCCCATACCCAGTGGTAAAAAATCGACTCTTTTTCCTGCAATCCATAGAAATAATCATCAACTTCCGTTTCCCTCATATCCTCAATCACCAGCGGAAGTTCCTCGGCTGTATGCAAATTCTTCTCGACCGAATCCATTCTGTCAAATGTCACGATCCCCTTCACCATGCCAAATACAAATATACCAAACAGGATCGCAAAGCAGATCACAGTGAGCACCTGATTGACCTCCTTTGACAGCTTCAATTTTCTAAATAGAGCCTTCAGCCCTTCCAGCAATACCGCCAACAAGACGGCCGCCAGGATAAAGGTCAGCGCTTCTCTTACTCCAACCAGCAGAAATATCTCCCACAAAAGCAATGCTGTCCCCGCTACCAAACAGAAACCGCTCACAAAACCTTCGGTCTTTTTCTTCACGCACAGTTCTCCGCGTTTCACTCGCCTTTCTGATCTTACATACCACAAAAAATAGCTCGATAGATTCAGCAGATGGTGAAGTCCCAAGAAAAGCAGGGCCGACAAGAATATCCAGTTCACATCCGACAACAGCCAGTTAAAGGGCCGCGCTATGAACATGCTGCAAATTCGCCAGCCTGAAACAATTACTAACAGCATTCCCGCCAAAATGCCGGGGATATATGTCTTTTTCATCGCCTGATGAATCAGTCCCAGTTTCACGACCTCATCTGTCTCCACCGGCATCGGATTCTCTTCCTCGGAATACAGAATCTGCATCTGCCCAAACTCCGCCGCCATCGTCCATCCTGCCTCTTTACAGTAATCCCAGAGAATCTGCTGCTCTTTTGTCGGCTCCGGATTATACTCAGAACCATGAGAACACCAGGTCGTGCTAAATTTCAGATCAGAAGGTTCAACCCGTCGATATGTCCAAAAAAACTTGTTTATCTCAGATAACAGCCAGCCTTTTCTGGCCATTTTCTCCAAATGCCTGATGATCTTTTCCTCATCATATGGAAGAACGGTTTCGATTCTGCGCATTGTTCTCATCTGATCGCCTCCTTGTCTCCTCATCTTTCCTAAACTACTTCTCATCCGTTTCTCTTGTCAGGACGTGAAATTTCGAAAATCATGAATCAATACACTCATCCGCGCCACCTCATCCTCAAGAGCCTGCCTGCCGATATTCGTCAGGATATAACTGCGCCTTCGCCCTTCTACCTTCGTCTCACGGATCATGCATGCTTTCTGGAAATTCTCCAACAGATTATAAAGCGTACCCGGTCCGATGATGACACGTCCTCCGGTGATCGTTCTCACCTTCTCCATAATATCCATTCCGCAGCACTCTTCTCTGAGGCATAGCAAAATATAAAACATCTGTTCCGTCAACGTCTGAAATTTTTCCCTGGCCATGATATCTACCCCTTTAATATCGATATTCGATATTCTCGCTTACATTATATTATCGAATATCGATATTGTCAAGTTTTTATTAAAAAAGGAATTAAAAAAAGCAGTACCGCCGATCATTCGCAGTACTGCTCAACTTCCCCATAACTATTTCTGGTATCTTCCGGATCACGCTTTCTTTGCCTTCGCTTCTTTTTCCTCTTCTCTTTTCTGCTTTCTCTTCTCTCGCCACTCTACCCACTCTCCGTGGAATTTTGCATGCAAATCTCTCAATTTCTGTAATGTCTTCTGATCATTGGGAAACAGCCATTTTAACAGAAACATGGCGATAATGACCGTGATCACCTTCTCCGGCGTAAATGGAAACCATAGAAAAGCCATATACGCACCGGACACCGCCACCATCCAAGGGATATCACATGTTGTTCCGACCGCCATGAAGACATATGACCAGCCGTTGGTGATGATCCAGCCGATGCCGAAACAGAGTAACAATCGCGGGTTCAAAATAAACTCCAGTGCCACCTTAATCCAATGTCCGATTTTTTTCTTCCAGTAAACAATCTTTTCTTTCATTTTGAATTTATCTCCACTCTGCTGCTTCTCCACCACCAGACCGTGTCACCTACAGCAATTTTTTTACCGAAACTCACCCTTATGTTCAAAAAAGAAATCGGCGTACAACCTTACATTTTCCAATTCTGTCCAGTTTCGCTCACGCACCGGAACAGAATCCAAATCATAAACTAACGCTCCGGGCATGGAAAGTAAAAACGGTGAATGCGTCGCCATGATAAATTGGCAGTTAAAAAAACGTGCCGAATCCGCAATAAATTCTGCTAGTTTCAGTTGCAATCCTGCCGCCAAGGAATTCTCCGGCTCATCCAATAGATAAATCCCATTCTCCTTTATATGCTCCGTGAAATAGAGAAAGGCACTCTCCCCGTTGGACTTCTCCGGGAGATTTCCCATCACATTTTCCTTCACATACTTGGACGGGGTGAGACGCTTCGCTTCATTGTGACGTTTCAGTTCGTCATAGTCCGAGAGTGATCTCATCTGAAAGCTGGCATTTTCCCGGCTCAAGTAATCCTTCCGCTGCCAGTAATCATCTATCAGTTCATCCCGTTTCCGGTCGATTCCCTCATTCATCGCCCGGATGTCCAACACATAGTCAAACACGTCGTCGCTGGTAATCATCTGGATATTGTCCGTATAGCTTCCTCTGT
>JAFQDI010000147.1 GCA_017416055.1 Lachnospiraceae bacterium | reverse complement strand
CTGGATCATTTCCGTGGTTTTGATGAGTATTATAGCATCCCCTACGGCGATAAGACGGCAGAGAACGGTCACTGGGAGAAGGGACCGGGAATGGATCTGTTTTGCACGATCGAGAATCGGTTGGGCAAGCAGAATATTATCGCGGAGGATCTCGGATTTATGACGGACACCGTGATTAAGCTGTTGAAGGATAGCGGATATCCCGGCATGAAGGTCATTGAGTTTGCGTTTGATCCCAGAGAGGAGACAAACTATCTGCCTCACAGCTATGACCGAAACTCGGTTGTTTATACCGGAACCCATGACAATGAGACGTTGGTTCAGTGGTATAAAGGCCTTAGCAAGGAAAGTAAGGCATTTGCTGAGGAGTACATGAACAATAAGTCCACCCCTGCGAAGCGCAAATATTGGGATTTCATTCGTCTGGCAATGATGAGCAGTGCGAATCTCTGCGTGATTCCGGTACAGGATTATCTGGGACTGGACGCAAAAGCACGAATTAACTTTCCGTCTACCGTCGGTGGTAACTGGACGTGGAGAATGAGTTCGGATATGCTGAATGCTGAGGATATTGAAAAGATCTATGCACTAACCAGAATCAGCGCACGTCTTTCCAAATTGATGAAGAAACGTGAAGATGATGCGATGAAGGAGAGAATTGCAGCATAAACGGCAGCAAAGGAAGAAGAAACGGCAGCAAAGTAAGCAGAAACGGCAGCAAAGGAAGCAGAAACGGCAGTGAAGGCTGCGGCAAAGAAGACAAAGAGGGCTCCTGAAAAGACAGAAGAAGCGGAGCAAAAAAACGTATAAATCAAGAAGGTACTCAACATGAACTATATCTATGGCAAACAGGCCTGGAAGACATTTGAGCGCGGGGAGGAAAATTGCTGGCTGATGGCCAATGGCCTGGGAGGATTTTCCTCCCTTACCATTATCGGCTCCTGCAGCCGGAATGACCACTCGGTGCTGATGGCCTGCGTACATTCGCCGAATCATCGTTGGAATATGATTCATCGGTTGGATGAGGTGCTTGTGATCGGAGATGCGGAATATGATCTGTCCGCGCAGGACTATAAGGAGAAGGAAGAGCGCAAGGAAGGACAGAGATATCTTTCTCGTTTTACTTACGAGGATTATCCGATCTGGACTTATGAGATTGCAGGTATTTCTGTGGAGAAGGCGCTGGCACTGATGCCACAGAAAAACACGGTAGCAATCACCTATAAGGTGAGTAATCGTAGTAAAGATATGGTAAAACTGACCGTGACACCGCATTTGGAGTTCGTGCCGAAAACGGCAAAAGTAGAAAAAAAGCAGAAATTTGTTTTTGAAAATCACCGAATCACCTCAAATGGCCAAACTCTCTACGTGAAAACAAATGGTGAACTGAAGGGTATTCCGGAAAAGAGACATACACTTTACTATGCGTACGATGAGGTTGACGGACGACCTGAGACCGGAAATACGGTGACGAATCATTGTACGGTATTTGATGTCCGGGCAGGCGAGACAAGAACACTGGAGCTGGTCTATGGCATGGAAGAGGAACTTCCGCAGGCCAAAACGGTATTTGCCGCATTGACAGATCGTCGGAATGCGTTGCGCACGCAGGCGGGATTTTCCGATGAGACCGCCACAACGTTGGCACTGGCGGCGGAGCAGTTTATTTCCCACCGCGAGTCCACCGGAAAGAAGACGATTCTCGCCGGTTTTCCCTTCTTTGAGGATTGGGGACGGGATACCATGATCGCGTTGGGAGGATGCTGTCTGGCCGTGCGCGATTATGAGGCGGCGAAGAGTATTTTGCAGACGTTCATGGCTTATTGCGACAAGGGTCTGATGCCCAACCTTTTCCCGGAGGGAAAGAACGCGCCTCTGTACAATACGGTGGATGCAGCACTTTTGTTTATCCTCTCGGTCTACGACTATTATAGCCGCACGAAGGATGTGGAGTGTTTGCGAGAAGCTTATCCGGTGATGGAGCAGATCGTTCACTGGTATGCAAACGGAACTGACTTTGGCATCCGGATGGACGATGACGGACTGATCATGGCCGGAAGCGGACTTGACCAGGTGACCTGGATGGATGTGCGAATCGGAGAGATTCTGCCCACACCCAGACATGGGAAACCGGTGGAGATCAATGCCTACTGGTACAATGCGCTGTGCATGATGAATGAATTCAGTGAGATTCTCGGTGTGCCGGAAGCGATGGATTATAAGACGATGGCGGCCAAGGCAAAACAGAGCTTTTGTGAGAAGTTTTGGAATGAAAAGGAGGGCTGCCTTCGCGATGTGATCTCAGGAACGAAGGCGGATGATCAGATCCGCTGCAATCAGATCTGGGCGGTAGCACAGCCATTCTCTATCCTTTCCCCCGAGCAGGAAAAGTGCGTGGTGGAAACAGTCTATGCGAAGCTTCACACGCCCTACGGATTGAGAACACTGGATCCGGCGGATGCAGCGTATCATCCTCATTACGGTGGCCCTCAGAAGGAGAGGGATATGGCCTACCATCAGGGAACGGTCTGGGTGTTCCCCATGGGTGCTTACTATCTGGCCTACCTGAAAGTGAACGGCCATTCTGAGGAAGCAAAGGCTGTGGTTCGCGGCCAGCTTGAGGATATTAAGGCAGCACTTTGGGAGGGCTGTGTCGGCCAGCTTCCCGAAATCTACGAGGGTGAGAATCCCGTGGATTCCAAAGGATGTTTCGCCCAGGCGTGGAGTGTGGGCGAGATTCTCAGAGTGTTTGATATGTTGGAGAAGGATCGGGTTTAGTTGTAAAACAAGGCTTTGAACAAGAGGAGAGTGGTGAGAAATGTATCAGAACTACATTTTTGATCTATATGGAACACTTGTGGATATCCGTACCAATGAAACTTCTCCTTATCTTTGGAGAAAGATGAGTGAATTTTACTCCGCACTTGGTGCCGTTTATTCCGCAGGGGAATTAAGACGGGAATATACTCGTTTGGTGGAACAATCCTGCAGCGGCGAGTATTCGGAACCGGATCTGACGGAAGTGTTTTTGAACCTGTTCCTGCAAAAGGGATGCGTCTGTGACAGAAAACAGGCGACGCTGACCGCGATAATGTTCCGCACGATCTCCAGGAGTAAGCTCGGTCTTTATGACGGGGTGACGGAGTTATTGGATAAACTGAAGAAACGCGGAAGGAAACTCTATCTGTTGTCCAACGCGCAGACGGATTTTACCGGACCGGAGCTTGATATGCTGGGACTGAGTTGTTATTTTGACGGGATGTTCATTTCCTCGGAAGAAGGGGTGAAAAAACCGTCCTCCGAATTTTATCGCCGGCTGATGGATCGGTACGGGCTTGAGCCCAAAGACTGTGTGATGATCGGAAACGATGCGGTTGCGGATATCGCCGGAGCAAGGGCAGTCGGCATGGATTGTTTATACATTCACACATCGATTTCACCTCAGCTCTCCGAAACAGTTGAAGCAGACTATCTGGTGATGGATGGTGATTTCCGGAAGGTAGAAGGCTTGATCTTGCGTGATATTGAAGCGGATTGATATGAATGATGTGAAAAATGGTAAGGAGCGTGCAATATGAAGGCGGGAAAACTGAAATCATATGAGGTGTCCGGGCAGGAGGTCCGACTTATATTTGAACAGCTTGAAGCGAAAATTACGGTGGTTACACCGGAAATTATCCGTGTGTTTGCGGATCTGGACGGAGTGGAGAGAACGTCGAAGGCAATTGAAGGGGACAAGTCCGTTCCGGTTAACCTTCATGTGGAGGAGAAAATCGACGG